>CALXIC010000228.1 GCA_944388265.1 uncultured Clostridia bacterium
TATTCCGTGCACCGAGCCATATACGCGTCTGTTTCATCCGGATCTATTTGAATTCAGGCAGAAAGAACTTCGCATCCATTTTCGTTCACGAGCAGGGTGTCTTCGATGCGGATGCCGATGCCTTCTTCAGCAAAATACAATCCCGGTTCCAGCGTAAAGACCATGTCTTTTTCTAAGATCGCCTGATCGTCGCCGACATCGTGGGTGAATAATCCAATAAAATGTCCGGAACCGTGCTTGTAATAGCGGGCGATCTCTTCAGGCTTTTGAATCATGCCCAGCTTGATGAGCTCGTCTGCCATCACCTGTTTGCTGAGTTCCTGCAAAAGATGTTTGGGCTGACCGGGTTTGGCAGCGTCCAGCGCTGCGTTTAATCCTTTGAGGACGACTTCATACAGTACCCGCTGGCGCTTGGTAAATTTGCCGTTGACCGGATAGGTGCGGGAGACGTCGGCACAGTACAGATTCCACGAAGCACCCAAATCATACAAAATCAAATCGCCGTCCTGCATCATAGCGTTGTTTTCGCTGTAATGCAGGGTGCAGGCGTTTTTGCCCGATGCTGCGATGGTGTCAAACGCATGGCCGGCGCCCGCGGTTTTCAGAGCAAAATCGAAATACGCTTCGATCTGACCTTCGGTCATGCCGGGACGAAGATGCTGGAGCATGGCTTTGACGCCCTGTTCGGTGACATGGCAGGCTTTGCGGTGCGCATCAATTTCTTCCGGCTCTTTGTGGGAACGAAGCTCGCCCAGCAGGAAATTGCTGTTTTGAACCTGCAAAAAGGGATATGTATGCATTAACTTTTGAATCATTGCCTGCGCCGGTGTTTCCGGCAAGGAAAGCTGGTAGGGCAGCTCATCCACCATCAAAGTGGTGATGTTCTGACCGAAGAACAGTCTCGACAAAAAGTCTTCCAGCGTATCGGTGTAGCGGATATCCGAAATGCCCAATGTTTTGGAAAGGCTTTCGGCGGTTGCCATCGGTCCGTTGTAGAGGACGGCGTGCGCATCGATCGGTTCGATGAACAGCAGGTCGCGCACCTTGCCGTTTTTCTTGTAGGCCGCGTAGACAGCGCGCGGTTTGTCGTAACCCGTGAGATAGCAAAAATCGCGGTTGACTTCGAAAGGATAAAATTCATCCGCCACTTTGAAGACCTCGTCTCCCGAAAAGAGCAGACCCAGCGCCCCTTCGGGCAGCAGTGCGGCATAGGCGTCGCGGCGGCTTTGGTGAAAACGTTTGGTTAACATGAAATTCCTCCTTGGATGGGCAGTGCAAACAACGAACGGTCAAAGTTCGTCAAAAATTCGGCGCCGTTTTCGGTGATGTGCACCATATCTTCGCACCGCAGATAGCATTTGCCGGGCCACCACAGCTTTGGTTCGATGCACATGACCATGCCCGGTTCAAAGACGGCGTTTTGCTCGTCGTGAATCCATGGACGTTCATGGGTATCGATCCCGATTTGATGTCCCATGATCGCGATGTCTTCCGGCGAACGGCGCAGATAGCTTCCGTAACCGGTTACATCCATAGCGTTGTAAAGGAATCGGAAACAATCGCCGATGCGCATGCCCGGACGGATGGATTCGATCAGCTGGACCTGTGCCCGCTGCAGGGCTTCGTATCCCCGCTTGATCTCGTCCGGTGCTTCTCCGCAGTAGAAGGAACGCCCGTAGTCGGAGACGTATCCGTTTTTCAAAAAGCCAAAATCAAATCCGATGGAGCTACCCGGTTTTAAGGGCTCATCCAATGGGTAGGAAAACAGCTGATCGGCATTTGGTGCATCGGTGTGTACAAAAATCGCGGCGGGCGGGAAGGAGAGATCCAACCCGTTTTCCCGGGCAATATCGCCGATGGCGTGCTGAAGATCCCGTTGGGTGATGCCCGGCTGCATCAGCGGGACGAGCTTTTTCATCGCTTCGTCGGTGAATGCCGCTGCTTCACGCAGCGCTTCGACTTCTTTCGGTTCCTTGATTTTCCGCATCTCTTCGACCGGCGTTTCCCCGTCGGCAAAGGTGCATCCCGATACCTGTTCGAGAAGCAGTTCTTTTAAATACCAGCGGCAGCTTTCGCCCAGTAGAAAATGCGTACCGCAAAGTGCGTCGCCCAACAGTTCGCCCAGCTCATAAAAGGAGCCGACCAGCTGTTTGATGTGTGCAGGACGCATTGTTTTGGCGCGTTCCGCGGTGAGTATGATCGTGGGATCGCCCGATGCCGGAATGACCAAAATGGCGTCCGGCATATTTTGGAAATGACCGGAAAAGGATTCCTGTTTGGGCGGGAAGGGAGAACCGGTTTGAATGGTTCTCTGCCAAAAATAGGTGGGGTCATCCAATAGATACTGCATGGCAGCACTGGTTGCATAAAATGCACAATCGGCTTTCAATTCCTTCATTTTGTTTTGCAGGAAATAAATTCGACGATTCATATCAAGATTCCTCTTTTCTGATCAAAAGCAACAAAAAGTAAATATAAAAAAGAAAAAGGCGCAGAAACATTGGATATTTCTCGGCGCCTTTGCTGCTTTAAATGATTACAGTGCTAATTATAGCACGGAAAAATTCATATCGCAATAGAAAATAATGCAATTTCATTCTACTATTTTTTCAAATTATATTACGAATGGAAATCAAATATGAAATTTAATTATAAAAAATTTCAAATTGCTCATATTTTACTCTTTGCTTACCCCAAAATACAAACGGATACCGAAATCATGTTTCGGTATCCGTTTGTATCGTTTATTCGTCCAGCACGCTGCAATCGTACCAGATTTCTTCTTCATAATCCTGATAGCTGTTTTGGGTGATGCGCCGCGACATCCATTGTCCGTAGAAATTGCGTTCTACCAAATAATAATTTTCTTTCCAGGTTGTTCCTTCAAAATAGAGGAGCAATTCATTGTTTTTGGTCTTGGAAAGGGCGACTGCTTTGGAAGAGAAATTGTAACGCACGGTTTTTTGTGTGTCGAGATCGACGAGCAGTAAGGTGCTGTTGCCCACACGGTTGCGCTGCAAAACGCCGAAACATCCGTCAATATAGACGTAGGTGACGGCCTTTTCGTCGTAAGTGAAAAGTTCGCGGTCGTCGTCCTGCCCGATGGTTTTTTGCCAGATGGTTTTGTCCATGCCGTCGGATGTTTGCCGGTAGAAGACTTGGTCATCGACGACATCGCAGATGAAAGCCCCTTCCGGTACCGATGCGACCGCATCGGGGGTGTGGAGTGTCCAATGGGACTGATCGGTGTTGACGGCATGAAGCGGGGTGGATGCTTCTTCGATGGAGGCCGCGTCCTGCTGCTTGCCGGCATGCACCCAGGCGTCGTGCGCTTGTTCCGATTGGTTTGCCTGTAAGTAACGATCTGCCAAGTTGCTGTGCACAGAACAGTCATACCATTTGTATCCGCCGGAAATGCCCACAAAAAGAAGGATCAACGTGCACACCACCGCAATAATCCGTTTTTTCCGGCGCTGCACCATCTG
>CALXIC010000229.1 GCA_944388265.1 uncultured Clostridia bacterium
TTCCGGAAGTTTCTGTCCGCAAGAATTGGAACCGATGCCGCTTTGTTTCCAGTCCACTGTCAAGACGGTCGAACCGCATTCTTCGAGTTCGTAGTTGTGCGCCTTCCGCGTGAGTTCTTCTGCCGTATACGGAGATACATTAAAGGAGAATGCTTCATCCCCATACACCGTAAGCGACTGACCGTTGCCGCACAGACTGACATAAGCGCATTCGTTATGGCTGCCGTTTTCCTGCGGCTTGATATAATCTTCGTGCTGTTCCATCACCGTCGACGTATAGGTGCCAAGCGTTGCCGCATGGTGTTTATCCACATAGCTGTCGTACGGACCGCAGCCGAAATATTCCACCGTGTCCATCGCACGCAGCAGGAAGAAACGCATCCCAAAACGCGGCAGGAACGGAAGCACCGGATCTTTCGTGCCGTCGATCTGCACGCGAACCGAGCCGTCGGCGTAGATGGTCATTGTCTGGGTGAGCGTCAGCACGCGCTGCAGGTAAATTGCAGCCAAGGAAAGCGACGAGGTGAGCACCACTGCATCGTCTTTGGTTTCAATTTCGGTAGAGTACACACGCGGAAGGAGACGGTCATAACCCGCTTCCTGCCAGACCAGACGAATGTTGCGGTCGTTATCGGTCGGTGCACGCCAAATTTGCAGATTGGTCGGACGATCCAGGCATTCTTTTCCGTCGCGAACCATCGACACCAGCGATGCCGTGGTCTTTTCGTAACGATAAGCAAAATTGCTGCCGGAAACGGTGAGATAACGGTCGGTATGTTCGGTTACTGCAACCTGGCCATCCGTCACGCGCGCCTTGCAGGCAGCTACTTTCGCATGTTCTCCATTCTGAAGAATCACCTGATCCTTACCCAGTTCGGTACCAGCAGGTACAAACGGAGCATCAACCTTCTGATAAGAGGAGACATTCAAACAGCAAATGCCGTCTTTCGGCAATTCGAGCGGCAGCGGCAATGCTTTTTCTTCATGCGGAAGCAGATGCAAAACATCGCCTTCAAAGGAGCCTTTGGCAACAACCGCGCCGTCCACCGTCATCGTCCAGCCGAGCGTTATCGCATCCGCCAAATCAGTGAAATCAAGATAGTTATGAATCAAAAGTTCACCGGCAGCCAGGTCATAGGAAACCACACGAACCGGACGCTGAATGTTTTTCAGTTCCAAAAGGCCCTGATGCGGGCGGCGGTCCGGATAGACCAAGCCATCCATGCAGAAGTTTTCATCATGCGGGAATTCCCCAAAATCACCGCCGTAGCCAAACATCGGTTTCCCGTTCGGCGCGGTTCCCTGATAGGGCGCGTGATCGCACCATTCCCAGATAAAGCCGCCGCAGTAACCGTCGTATTTCTGCGTCTGTTCAAAATACGCTTCCGCATCGCCGGGGCCGTTGCCCATGGCGTGCGAATATTCGCACTGGATGAACGGTTTGTCGATGCCCTTTTCGAAATACTCGTCCACTTCGACATTCGGAGCATACATCCGGCTGAGCAAATCCAAGTTGGAGAAATCATTCTTGCGGTAAAGCGGCGCATGAATGGCGCTTTCGTAGTGAGTCAGGCGGGACGGGTCGAACGATTTCGTCCAGGCCAGAGCTGCTTCAAACGTACAGCCATAACCCGCTTCGTTGCCCATCGACCAGATCACGACGCACGGCTGGTTTTTATCCCGTTCGACGCAGCGCTGCACACGATCCACAATCGATTCGGTATACTCCGGATTGTCACAGATCATTGCCGGAAACGGCGTTTCGACATATCCTTCCGGCAGGGTGCTGGAATCCACGCCCAAATACTCTTTCATCCGATACAAATCGCAGGTGCCGTGGATTTCAATATCACTTTCATCGATCACATAAAAGCCGTAGCGGTTGCAGAGTTCGACAAAACGCGGATCATTCGGATAGTGGCTAGTACGAATGGCGTTGAAATTGTGCTGTTTCATCAATTCCAAATCGCGCAGCATCTGTTCCATCGAAATGGCGTAACCGGTATACGGGTCGCTGTCGTGACGGTTGATTCCGCGGAATTTGATCTTCTGGCCGTTATAATAAACCACGGCATCCTTGATTTCGATGCGGCGGAAACCGATCTTCTGGCAGATCGCTTCTTCCCCGGCAGTCAAAACGAGGGTATACAGATAAGGATCTTCCGCATTCCACAGATGCGGGCATTCCACCGTAAAGTCCAAATCATCACAGCTGACAATGCCGTTGCAAAGTTCTTGTCCATCGGCATCCAACAGCGAATACTGAACCGTTTCCAATCCTTCGCGATCCAGTTTCACCTGCACAAATGCCATCTGGAAATTGTCGCTCAGTTCCTGACGGACAAAGAAATCGCGCAGATAAGCTTTCGGACGTTCGAGCAAATAAACGTCGCGGAAAATACCAGACATCCGGAATTTATCCTGGTCTTCCAGATAGCTGCCGTCGCACCATTTCAGCACCAAAACCGTGATGTTGTTTTTACCGGTCTGCAGAAGAGAGGTTGCATCAAATTCACTGGTCGAATGGGAAACCTGGCTGTATCCCAAGAACTGACCGTTGATCCAAACATAAAAACAGGAGTCTACCCCTTCAAAATTCAAATGATACCGGCGATCCTGTTTTTTTTTTTTTATAAAGCTCTTCTGATAGATCCCGCAGGGATTATCCGCAGGAACATAAGGCGGATCAAAGGGGAACGGATAACGGGTATTGGTGTATTGATGACGGTCATATCCTTCGGTCTGCCAGGTGGACGGCACACGAATGGGCGCAAATTCCTCCAGCAAATCGCTCGATTCCCAATACGGCGTATCTACATCGTAAATGCTTTCAAAATAACGAAACTGCCATTCCCCGCTGAGCATCGTCAAACGATCAGACTCCTCGCGCGGCTTTTGCATGGCATCCTTTGCCGTTCCATACGGGATAAAATAGGAACGATTCGGCAATGTGTTGACATGCAGGGTATGCAGATCTTCGTAATAGGTTGGAATAATCATGCAGTCGACTCCTCTCAATTGGTATCAAAAGCGCTGACCTTCCGGCGCAAATACGAGCCGGGCGGACACGCAATCGGACATGGAATGGATAATTTCATCATCGGATGACAGGCGGATTCCAATGAAACGCCGGATTCATCCAAAAGTTTGGTGACCTCAAACGACTCGGGCGGGCGTTTCGGCATCAGCAGTTCCACCGTCTCCCCGCAGGAAAACTTGTTTTTCTGCGTGACATAGAGTATCCCGTCTTTGCAGTCATCCACCACACCGACCACATCGTAAGAACGAAGGTATCCGGCGTTTTCCGGATACTGGTCGGGAATACCGTACAGAAAGCCTGTGGAATAGCAGCGGTGGCTGACTTTGCGAACTTCCCCCATCAGCCATTCGGGAACGACAAATCCCTCGGGATGTTCCAAATAGGCATCCACCGCCATACGGTAGGCATTCGTAACCGCCGCCACATAATACGAGGACTTCGCACGGCCCTCAATTTTCAGACTGGTCACGCCCGCTTCTATCAAGCGCGGCAGCTCACCCAACAAGCAAAGATCCTTGGCGTTCAAGATGTACGATCCATCCGCCGTCTCCTCCACCGGAAAATACTGCCCCGGACGCTTTTCCTCCATCAGCGCATATTTCCAGCGGCAAGGCTGTGCACAAGCACCCTGATTGGCGTCGCGTCCCGTCATATAGTGAGACAGCAAACAGCGCCCCGAAACGGACATGCACATCGCGCCGTGTACAAACACTTCGATTTCCAATTCCGGCGGTGTGTTTTCGCGCAGGATACGGATTTCTTCGAGGGTCATCTCTCTGGCAAGGACGACCCGCTTGGCACCCATCGACGCAAACAATTTTGCGGACTCCTCATTGACCACCCCTGCCTGCGTGGAAACATGCAGTTCCATATCAGGAAGCAGCCGGCGCGCCATGGAAAAAACGCCGAGATCAGAGATGATAAGCGCATCCACGCCCACGCGATCCGCCATCTGCAAAAACGCAGGCAAACGCTTCAGTTCTTCGTGATGCGGCACGGTATTGCAGGTCAAATACAGTCTTGCCCCTGCCGCATGGGCTTTTTGGACTGCCCGTGTCAGTTTTTCTTCGTCAAAGCGTGCAGCGGAAGCACGCATACCAAATTCAGTACTGCCCAAATAAACGGCATCAGCTCCATAGCGAAGCGCCGCGTCCAGGCATTCTTCATCGCCGGCCGGTGCCAGCACTTCGGGAATTCTCATAAGTTCTCCTCCCAACACCCAAAAACAGGCAGTTTGCGCAAAGCAAACTGCCGTTTTGGAAACGGTTTATTCCGTCAGTCCAGCCAGCGCAAGATTGTTCTGATGCTGTTCGTAGGTCGAGGCATAATAAAATTCCCCGGTGGACAAATTGGAACAATAGAAATAATAATCGGTCTGCGACGGATAAAGCGCCGCTTTCAGCGCATTGATCCCCGGATTGTTGATGGCACCTGCCGGAAGCCCTTCGCAAATATAGGTGTCATAGGTGTCGGTCACCGACTGATCGAATCCCTGAGCTGCCAGCACCTCATCCGCATATTTGGAAGTCGGGTCACACTGCAGTTTGGGGAACGATTCCGGATTATCCAGACGGTTGAGCAAAACCGACGAGACGCGCGCCATTTCCAGTTTTACCGGCGCTTCCGATTCAATAATGGAAGCGAGCGTGACCACATCGTCAATGCTGCGGCCGCTGTTGATGCAGCGGGTGCGCATCGTATCGGTAAATTTACGGTCAAAGTTATCGAGGAAGGTGCGAACTACCGCATCCACATCCTGATTTTCCGTAAAGATATAGGTATCCGGGAACAGGTAGCCTTCCAGCACATACGCTTTGGAATCGCGGTTTTCATAACAGCTTTCCAGGAAATCGTAGTCGTAGGTGTTGTTGTTGATCGCATCGATGAAATCCGCCTTGGTGCAGACACTGTTATCCTGCAATTTTTCTGCAATATCCACCACGTCATACCCTTCCGGGAAGGTCAGGGTGACCTGATCGTTGGACTCGGTCGTCTGTTCCAATTCTGCGACAATCTCTTCGTACGACATCGAAGGCTGCAGCGTAAAGAGCCCGTAGTTGAAGTTTACATCGTTATGCAGCACATAACGCAGATACAGCCGAAACACCACCGGATACTTGATGATGCCGTTTTCTTTCAGCATGCTGGTTACATCCTGAATCGAAGTATTCGGCTCAATGGTGAGGGTAATGTTGGAATCATCTTCGGTGAGACCGAGCACATCGCCCACCGCATACACAACCCCCATGCATCCCACAGCAAGCACGGCCACCAAAGAAATCACCAAAAGCAACCGGAACATCCAGCCAAGACAGGACGGTCCGCGGCGTTTTTTGCGCTTTTTCTTTTGGGGCGGTTCTTCTTCCCGCACAACCGGAGGCGTACGGTCCGATTCACTCCAAGCCGGATGTTCGCTGTCAAACACCGGACGATTGAGATCTTCCTCACTCACATGCACCTGAATCCGGCTGGTTTTAGCCGAAACAGGAGGCACTTCCTCCGAAACCTTTGGCGCATCGTCTTCCTTTTCTTTCTGTTCCGACGGCGCTTCTTCCTGCGGCAGGCTGCCGTTTGTATCGTCAGCCGTTTGCTGTGCTGCATCCATCACAACCGTCGGTTCTTCTGCCAAAGCATTCGTTTCAGCCGAAGCCTGCGAAGTTTCTTGCGGCGCTGACTGGATGTCAGAAGAAGATTCGCCTTCCCCTTTTGGCGAATTTTCCTGGTTCGGATCTTCTGAAAGCAAAGTGGCAGAAGTCTGCGAAACCGATTGCTCTTCCTGTCCGAGCGACGCACGAATCTCCGCAATGATGGAGTCGTATGTATCGTCGGAATAGGTTTGTTTGTTTTGCAGTTTATCCGCATCTTGCTGATGATTATCCATGAAGTTCCTCCGTTCGTTTACATGTTCTTGATGCCAACACCTTCCAGCGAGGTCTCTGTACAAAGATAATGGACCTTTCGATCATATGCATCCCGCGGCAATCGGCATACTTTGCATTGATTATAGCATATCCCGACAGAAATTGCACGACTTTTTGATAAAAAACGATCGTAATATCCTTTTCCATACCCCAAACGGTATCCTTCGGCATCAAACGAGAGTCCCGGCACCAGACAAATGGCCCCTTCCGTTTCTTCATAGGGGGGCGCCGTCGGGAGCGGTTCACGAATGCCGTACATGCCCACTGCGGTGTCCTCGAGGGATCTCAGCTGATAAAATGCCATCTTTCCCTGCTCATCCAAGCAGCGCGGAACGTACACTTCTTTGCCGCGGCGCAGCGCTTCCTTCAGCACTTCGTCGACACACACTTCGCCTTTACAGGACAAGTAGCCCAAAACAACGGGAGCCTGCACAAAAAAATCCGAGGCAAGCAAGCGCTTTGCAATGGTTTGATCCCAAAGCAGGTGTTCCTCCTTTGTGAACGCGTTTCTCTTTGCGCGCATCTCTTGGCGGAGAATGGCTTTATCCTGCATAAAATACCTGATGCGCAATCTCTTTGGCGCGTTCTTCGCCGCGCAGAGCGCTAACCAAGGCAAACGCAAACTGATTGGATACGCCGGCGCCGCGTCCGGTAATGAATTTGCCGTCCCGTTCCACCGGTTCACCGGTATAATCGGCGCCCAGCAGTTCTTTGTCAAATCCGCGGAAGGACGTTGCTTTGCGGCCTTTGAGCAGTCCTTTATGACCCAAAATCGACGGTGCTGCACAGATTGCCGTGACCCAGCGATCTTTTTCCACACAATAATCAATCAGTTTCTGCACCCCATCCGATTCTTCCAGATTTTTGGTGCCGACGAGTCCGCCCGGAAGCACGATCATTTCCGCTTTTTCCAACGACACATCTTTCAGCAGAATATCCGCTTCCACCGGAACCTGATGAGACGAAACAACCGTTTTGCTGTCTCCTACCGCAACAGTCTGCACCGGTACGTCTTTGCAGCGGCGCAGATAATCCACCGGAGTCAGCGCCTCAATCGTTTCAAATCCATTTGCAAGCAATACATAAACCATCGTCTATTCCTCCATCTATCATTCTATCTGAACGCTTTCCGTTTAATCAAACATCAAAGATTGTTCAAACGGTCCAAGCGTATCATGCGTCAAAGGACGCGCCATCGCATACGGGACATCGCCGCCCGCTTCCCGGATCTGTGCCGTTGGCGTTTGCAATTGTTTCATCAGCGTCTGCCATCCGGCTTCCGAAATGGTGCCCAGCACCTCGCGCACATCAAGCGTTTCTTCGGCAAACAACGCGGCGTAGCCATCCGTTTTCGGAAAATAAAAGGTGCGCAGTCCGGTAAATGCCGCTTCCTCCCGCTGGTACTGCGCGGCTTTTCCGGTAAACGTCAGCATCGACGGCGTTTTGATTTTGCGAAGATGCAAATACTCTTCCAGCGGACATTCTATGACCGGCTCTTCCCGGACATGCTCCGCACTTGCCGTTCGAGTGGTTTTTTGCTTGGTCGTACAGACCGAAAACCCATAACGGGCATACAACTCAAAAAGCGAAGGAGAAGCGGGCACCAGCGTTAAAAAATCGCCGCCCTCACGAAGCGTCTGTTCTTCTGCCGCCTGAAGCAGACGGCCCATATAGCCGCGGCCGCGGTACGCCGGATCGGTAGCTACGGCGTAAACATAATTGCCCCGGCGCAGACCAAATTCCTGCTGCACCGCTACGGGAAGCAGCCAAAGCATCGAAGCGATCGCATCGTCCTCTTCTACGACCAAACCGCTTGACGCCAGCACCCCGTGCGTGAGAAAAAAATCCCCATACTCCGGTTCGCCGAACGCCGTCACCCAAAGTTTTTTGAGCGATGCTCTGTCATCCTGCCGCGCAGAGCGAATGGTTAACAGCTTCATCCGCGATACCTCGCGATAAACTTCTCCAGCAAAAAAGCGGGATGAAGCGAAAGTTTTGAGCGCCGAAGCCCCTCAATACCCATATCCTCTTCCCGGTTGACATACTCATACCCCACGGCATGATGCTCCGCAAACTGCTGACAAATTGCCGCATAGGCACCGGGCACACCGGGAAGCGCTTTTTCAAAATGTTCGACCATAATGCTGTTGGGCATCGGTTCCCCGACGGCAAAGGCCACCGCTTCCCCTTCGCGAAACAGCATACCGCCCACCATTTCGAGTTCCTCCAAACGATAGAGCGCCTGCTGAAGGAGTTTGTTCTCCGCCACGGCGCTTTCACTCTCCGCCATCCCGCGGCTTTCGTACCATTTCTGATTCAGCGCCGCGCAGATCTGTGCGTTTTGCGGAGTGATCGGCTCATAATGCCATTCTTTTCTTCGAAACTGTGCGATATGATTTCGTTTTTGATGATATTTCCGGCCAGGTAAGTGGATCAAATCCTCTGTCCGATAAAAATAATCGTAACTGTCCCGATCCGGTGTAAACGAAAACGCGCCGGGATAGCTTTGTTCCAAATAATCGCGCATCTTCGGCGTGACACTGTAAAACTCCAGGGTGTAGTGACGGCGAATACTGTCTTGGATCAAAGAATCAATCGCAGGTTTGGGATCGCCGTCCGTCATCGGAAAGGAATATGCAAACGACTCCTTCCCCTGCTCGTCCAGACCGCTGAAACAGACGATGCTGTCCTCCACCACCGCCATCGCGGTACGGTAATAGTCATGCCAAAGCATCAGACTTCCAAACGCGAAGTCACAGCCTTCGGCAAAGGGATTGTTGAATTTTTGGAGAATGAGTGCTTTCTCCTGCATGGTGGGTTGATGAAATTCCATCGGGTTCCTTCCTCGCCGTCATGGGCGACATGGGTTTGCGCACAGGATCTCGTTTTCCGGTCATGATGCTTGCTTTGCCCGCAACGCATCGATCACAGCAGATGCTTTGGCAAACAACTGATCGGAAATGGTTTCCACCGAAAGCGGCGCATCATCCTGCGCACAGGCAATCACCTGCCAGCCCTCTTCTTTTGCCGCAAAGGCAGCCGATTGCGCACACTGCATCAAATAAGTGCGGTCGCGTTCGTGCAAATCTTTTTTGCCGGCATCGCCCTCGTATCGCGACAAAATCAATCGATCCGCAACAGAGCGGGGCATGTCCAGGAAAAAGACTGCATCCGGACGCGGCAAACCCAGTTTTTCATATTCATAATCGGACAGCCACCGCAAAAACGCCTGCCACTGGTCGCGCGGAAGCTTGCCCATCTGATGAATGGCATTGGAGGAAACATAACGGCTGGCGAGAATGATCTCCCCCTCTTCATAAGCCTGTTTCCAATCCTGACGGTAACTGGCGTAGCGGTCCACCGCATAAAACGAGGAAGCTGCATAGGCGTTGACATCCGACGCGCGATCCGAAAGCTCCCCATTGAGATACATCCGAACCAACACCGACGACGGTTTTTCGTAATCCGGATAAGAAATCAATCGGGTTTTGCCATACGCTTTTTCCAAACGTTCCCGTAAAAGAGCCGCCTGCGTCGACTTTCCGCTGCCGTCTAATCCATCCAACACTATTAAGATTCCCATGATTTGCTCCTTTTTGCATGCAGATGCGAAAGATTCCATCCATTGTCCATTCTTTGATGCCGTTTTCTTGGCATTCATCCCTATCAGTTTACCGCACCAGCTTTGGTTTGTCCAGTCAAGCGGCGAAAAAATTAGAATTCTGTTTCACAAAAAGCGGCCCGCAGACCGAAGCCGCGAGCCGCTTTTGCCTTGTAACATCCGATTTACGGTTTTGTTGCTGTACCGTTTGCCGGCGGATTGGGCGCTGCTACGCGCACAAATCCGAGACAAACTTTAAACAAATCGCCGTCCACGATCACGCGAAACGTTCCGTGCTGCAATTCCGTCAAGCTCCGCGCGATGGAAAGACCAAGTCCGTTCCCTTCCGTCGTGCGGGAAGAATCCCCGCGCACAAAGCGTTCCTGTAATTCCTCCGCCGTCAGATGAAGCGGTTCCGCCGAAATGTTCCGCACCCAGATTTCCACCTGCTGTCCGCGGTCGAGCACATCGAAATAAATACGAGTTCCCGGCATCGCGTATTTTCGGCAGTTGCTAAACAGATTGTCCAGCACCCGCCAGACGTGGTGGCCGTCCGCTTCGATATAAAGCGGATAGTCCGGAGCGCTTTGCCGCACCACCAGATTTGCTTCCACAAAACGTTCGTTATATTCCCCGATCGCCTGTTTGGCCAGTTCCGTTAAATTCAGCACCTCCCGATGCACGGTCAAGGAACCGGTCGACGCCTTCGAGGCTTCCACCAAATCTTCCGTGAGTTTTTTCAAACGCTGAGATTTACGGTCCAGCACCTCGATATACTGCTTTGCCGTTTCGTTTTCGATGGGCTGCTGTTTTAAAAGATCCACATAATTGATGATGGAAGTGAGCGGTGTTTTCAGATCGTGCGATACATTCGCAATGAGTTCGGCACGAAAACGGCTGGATTTGCTGCGTTCTTCCACCGCCTGCTGCATGCCGTCGGACACATGATTGACATCATCCGCAAATTCCCGCAGCCACGCCGTCTGAACGGGTTCTTCCACGCGGGCATTCAGGTTCCCTTTTGCCAGATGTTCCACGCCCCGGCGAATTTTGAGCAAATTCAGTCCAAACGCCCAAAGCGCCGTTACCAGCAGCAGTGCAGAGAAAATCCAAAGCAGAAGGAAAAAGCTTCCTCCACCCCACCATCCGGTCGTGAGCATCAAAAGACCTAAAATCAAATCCACCAAAAAGAGGCCAACTCCCGCGATGGCAAGCCGCGGAACGCTCGGCAATTTTCGGAAAACGTTTACCATCGGGCGAAGAAGCCGCCCAATCAGGCGAAAGATACGGGTAATCAGACAAGTATTCCAAAATTGATGCGCTTTCAAGCGAACCACCAGGGTTTCTGCCGTGAGAATCCAATAAAGCGCCGTAACCGTTCCCACCATACCGATCAGATTGAGACTCGTTTCCTCCGAAAGCTGCCAACAATTGTAGCTAAACTGTTCCAGAATCAGGACAAACGGAATGGAAAAAACGAACAATCCAATCAAATAGAGTTCAAACGGAATCCGATGAAAACCGCGGCAAACAACGCCTTCCGCATCCGGAACATAACCCGCAGTCACGCAGAGCAAAACAAATACCAACAAAAACGTAATCGCTGATGCTAC
Organism: uncultured Clostridia bacterium; assembly: GCA_944388265.1. Classification (GTDB taxonomy): domain Bacteria; phylum Bacillota; class Clostridia; order Oscillospirales; family Ruminococcaceae; genus CALXIC01. Next base: position 11,176 of record CALXIC010000229.1, read on the forward strand.
CGTGGACATCAGAAAATCTTCTCTAGGAAGATTTTCTTCGCTGACCAATTTCGCATTTTGTTCATTGTCGTAAAATGCATCCCCTTCTTTCATCTGATCGGCAGGAACCACACCATATTCCATGATGTAAACGACGGCATTGACCCCTTCCGGTTCCGCATAGGTCATCGTTTCATCCGAGTAGCTGTAATAAGTGATGTCGTAATTCGACTCGGTCGGATCGCCGCGATCCCAATAGTTCATCTGACTGTAACGCACATCCTCCACCAAATCTTCCAGTTCTTTTCCGTTCGGAAGATTCGACTGCAACACCGTTTGACCGTTTTCGTCTAAAATACGGTAATAAAAATTGACCAGTCCAAGGGTGTAAAATTTTGCGCTTTCCAACGCCGATTTCCAATTTTCATTTCGAACATAATCACCGCCTTCATCAATGGGCGTCGTTTGATCGTTGGTATAATAAAAATAAGACCAAACTTCATCCCCCGCTACGTATTCCAAATCCTCTTGGTTCATTACATTGTTGATACGCACCTCGCTGCGGATAAAATAGGCGAAATTGCAAACAGAACAGCATACGAGCACCCCAAGGATTCCCCACAAAAGCACCTTGACCAGCCGGCTGGATCGAATGTGTTTCATCGACGAGTCCCCTCCTTCTCCAGTTTATAACCGATTCCCCACACCACCTTTAAGTAGCGCGGTTCCGCAGGGTTGATTTCCAGTTTTTCACGCAAATGCCGAATATGAACGGCAACGGTGTTGTCCGATCCCATAAAGCTCTCGTTCCACACCTGTTCATAAATCTGTGCCGAAGAAAACACCTGTCCCGGATGCGCAATCAGAAGCTTTAAGATGTTGTATTCGATCGGCGTGAGGTTGACGCGTTCTCCGTCCACCGTCACTTCCTTGGCTACATCGTCCAGATGAATGCCGCCGACCGTATACCCCTCGGGGAGTTTTTCCCGTCCGCCAAGCATCTGATAACGGCGAAGCTGCGATTTGACTCTTGCCAGCACCTCAAGCGGATTAAACGGCTTGGTGACGTAATCGTCCGCACCGACGTTTAGCCCCAGTATTTTATCGTTGTCCTCGCTTTTGGCCGTCAGCAAAATGATCGGAATGTTGCTGATCGCACGCAATTTTACCGTGGCATGCATGCCATCCAGCACCGGCATCATCACATCCATCAGCACCAGATCGATCGGTTCCTGCTCCACCACCCGCAGCGCTTCCTCCCCATCGTAAGCATAGGCGACGTCATACCCTTCTCCGGTGAGGTAAATGGAAAGCGCCGAAACAATATCGCGGTCATCGTCACAGATTAATATTTTTGCCATGTCAACTGTCCCCCTGTTCTTTCGGTAGTTTCATCTTATCAGAGCAAGCGAAAAATATCTGATAGAAACTCTTAAGACTTCTTTAAATTTCAAACGATCAATCTCTTTTATGATAGCGATGATTTTGATAAAATGCAACCATCCGCCAAACTTTGGCAAAACGGCAAAAAAATATCCGGTTTCCAACGGAAACCGGATATTTTAGTTTTTACAAAGATTGATCGCGATAAGAATCGTTCATTGCTTCCAGCCGCATCCGTTCTGCCGTTTTGCTGATAAAAACAGAATTGGATGGACGCCGTTTCGGCAAAACCGCGGGCGAACCCTTGCCGAATACCAATAAAAGTGCTTGACGGTTGCCGCTTTGCCAGATGGTTTCAATCACCTTACGGATCGACCGTTCCACCTTGATTGCCGTGACCTGATGTTCTTTGGCAATCTCCGGATACAGTACTTTGGTAATCAGCTGAATATCTTCGGGATGTTCATAGACACGCGCCACAGCGTCGCACAGGTACAAATAGCCGACCAGCTGCGGCTGCGCACCAAACCGCTGAAGCATGGAAGTTGCAAACAAGTCTGCCTGCGATACCACCGACGGGCGCTTGGGGCTGACCTCATCTTCCAAAATCGCATCATAAAGCCGATTCAAAGAAAAGGGCATCGCAAAATAATCCAGTGCGCCAAGTTTTTTCAAAGACTGTCGCACCGCAATCCCCTGTTCGGTTCCACACACCAGAAAATGCGGATACTCCTGCTCATCCAGCGTATGTAAAATACCATAGGCATCGATGTGCAGCATTTGCAGATGCATCACCGTATATTCCGGCTGAAGCGTACGGATGGCATGAAGCAAAGAGATGCCGTTTCGCTCCACCAACTGTACGCGATATCCATAATTTTGAAGCTGTAATTGGATAATCCGTCCGAAGGAATCCGACGTATCGCCAACCAAAACCAATTTCACAGTTTTCACCACTCGATCTCAGAATTTGTGAATCTATTTTAAGTTTAATCACATTTTGTCGGCATAACAAGCATTTTTTGTCGGATGCTAGGCAAATCACAAATTTTGTGTTATAATAAACAAAATTACAAAGAATAATTTGGAGAATTCTATGAAACAAATTTGCATTCAACCAAACGATGCCGGGCAGCGTTTGGATAAATTTTTGACCAAAAGTTTTCCCGCACTTCCCCAAAGCATGCTTTACAAAGCCATCCGCAAAAAACTCATCAAGCGAAACGGAAAGCGCGCAGCGCTCAATGACCGTTTAGAGCCGGGAGACGTGCTGGAACTTTGGCTGAAAGATGAATTTCTTGTCACCGAACAAAAACACGCGTTTCTGTCGGCACCGGCGGCGGTCGACATTGTCTACGAGG
>CALXIC010000230.1 GCA_944388265.1 uncultured Clostridia bacterium
CGTCGTCAGCTGTGCCGCCTGCTTTCCGAGTGCGGCAAACAAAACGGCGCCCACCGCAGCGGTCCAGGGAATCGTCTGCTCGGCAAGAGAATCCTGCATCGACCTCCACAACACTTGCAGCAGTTCCGGAAAGGAAAGCGCCAAAATGGCGTCCACTCCGGCATCTTCCAGTTCCAATTCTTCCAGCAGATCGGCCGTTTCCGGCGGAAGTTCTTCCAGTACTTCTGAAAGACCGCTCTCATCCAGCAAGGAATCGGCGACATCTTCCGTGGATTGTGCATAACAAGGCGTTGGATTCCCAAACAGCAAAAACCAAAACAGCAGAAAAACCAGTAAGGGTTTCATGGGCTCGTCCCTCCGTCAAACAAACCAAGTGCCAACGATGCCAAATCCTCCAAGAGCGGAAGACTCAAAAGCAGGATCGCAAACTGCCCCACCAATTCCACCTTATGAGCAATCGCCTGTTCCCCGGCATCCCGGCATGCATCTGCCGCAAACGAAGTCACCAGACAGATTCCCAGCGCTTTCCACAGCGAGGAGGTATATTGATTTCCTGTTGTCGTTTGATTGAGAAACCCAGTCACCGTGCTCATGATCGGGCGCATGTTCGACAACACACCGCCCACTAACAGGATGCATGCACCCAATGAAAGCAAAAAGGAAAGTTCCGGTTTGGTCTTGCGCAGCAGGGTGCAAATCAGTACCGCGACAATCGCCAAACCAACTGCTTGTATCCATTCCATGCTGCCTCCTAAAACCCAAACATCGTTTTCACGGCATCGAACAAATCCTGAATCTGATACAAAATCATGGTCAGCACCACAATCAATCCCGCAAGGGTGGTCATCATCGCCTGTTCTTCCCGTCCAGAACGGATGAGCAACTGATTCAGTACCGCAACAATGATGCCGATACCGGCAATGCGAAAAATCAAATCGATTTCCATGACTTTTTCCTTTCCTTACCACCAGACAATCAGCCAGCCAAGTCCTCCTAACACGCCCAACGTCCGAAACAGGCGCGCTTTTTCTCCGGCATGTTCATGCGCTTCCTGTGCCGCCTCCTCCAACGGCTGGCACAGTCTCAAAAGAGCTGCACACTGCGCATCTGTCTGCATTTGTCCTAACACTTCTCCCACGGCGTATAGATACTCCCGCTCCGACGCACGAAACGACCGAAGGCCATCTGCACCTAACGCCTGTTTCCAAGCATCCCGAAACGACAGGGTGTCCATCTTCTGCACACAGTCCGGCAAAAAGACAAGCACCTCAAATGCCGGATGATCTGCCGCCCGCTGGATCAAATCGCGTGTCGAATAGCCGCCAAATTTCAAATCCGTTTCCAAACGGTGCAAAAACAACACCACCGCCTGAAGCTGACGGGCGCGCATCTGCTGACGATAGGCGGCAAGTAACCCAATGGAAACTGCGCTCAAAAATCCAAACACCGTCCAAATGGAAGGCGGCATCATGCGACCACCCGCCCTTTTTCATCCCGAAATTCTACCGGACGTCCCTCGGATAATAAGATGTACCAATCGAAAATGGAGGCGTCGTACAGCCGCCGCAGAGCGGGACGCCGCAAAAGTCCTTCGAAAGAAGCGGCGTGTGCGCTTGCCGCTACGGCGACCCCCGCCGCCATGCCGGATAATAAAAACGGAAGATCTTCCTCCCCGCCCAGTTCGTCACAGACCATCAGTTCCGGAGCACCTGCGCGAAGCGCCATTTCGAGCGCCAAGGCTTTCGGACAAAGGGAGTAGACATCGGTACAAGGCCCCAAAGCAAATTGTGCACGCCCATTGGAAAGCGCCGCCAGTTCCCCGCGTTCATCCAAAACGGCCACTTGAAACGGGCGTCCGGTACAACCGGCGGACAATTCTGCCGCGAAGTCTCGAAGTAAGGTTGTTTTTCCGCTTCCGGGCAATCCATACAGCAAAACGGAAGGAAGCGTTTGCTGACAACAGCGCTGGACAATCGCGCGGGCACTGCCCGGGACTTCGTGCGCCACCCGCAAAACCAAAGAACTCTGCGAGGAAAAACCGAGGACTTCGCCCTGACGGGTAATCACCTCTCCATAAACCCCGATGCGATGGCCGCCTTCCATAGAAAAGAATCCACGTTTGAGTTCCTCTTCGATCCGCTGAACCGAGTCCGCACAAAGGGAATGAAAGGTCTCCCGCAGCAATTCGGCAGAGAGCAAAAATGCTCCGCGAGCAGAGGAAACTAAAGTTCCACGATCCAAAAATCCCCACTGTTTTGCGGTTTTGACATAAATCGGACTGCCCGCACGCAGGCGAAGTTCCTGCACTCCATTCCACCACTCCGGCGGGAACCTCTCAAACTGTTCCCTCAGCTTTACCGGCAGACGGCGCACCAGCAACTCCTGATTACTTCTTGCCATATCTGATCCCGTCCTTTGTTTTTTCACATCCTATGCGGACAGGCAGAAAAAAAGACCCGTATCTGTTTGAAAAACAAATACGAGTCTTTTATCAAAGGCAAAGATCAATAATCGGTTGTACTCTCTCCTAAAAAGGAAGCGCGAAGCATCAAGATGCGTTCTTCAATGGCTCGAATTACCGCGAGAAAGGCTTCGTCATCCTTTCCGGTCGGGTCTTCCAGCCCCCAGTCTTCCCGGTGTTTGCAGGGCACCTGCGGGCAGGACACGCCGCAGCCCATGGTGATGACCACATCTACCGGAGGAAGAGCCGAAAGCAATTTGCTGTACTGGGTTTTCTCCATATCGATGTGATATCGTTCTTTCATCAGCCGCACCGCATCGGCATTGATCGACGGTTTTAACTCCGTTCCTGCGGAATAACTTTCAAAGACATCCGCTGCCAGATGTTTTCCAAGTGCCTCCGCAATCTGGCTGCGGCAGGAATTGTGCACGCACGCAAAGGCAACTTTCGGGAGTGTACTCATGATTCACCTCGAACTTTCTGAATGAGGGCTTTGATTTCGTCGATTTTCAGCACTTTTCCGCTGGAAACCACCTGACCATCCACCACCAGAGCCGGAGTTGCCATCACGCCATAGGATGCAATCTTTGCAAAATCGGTGATATGACCGACGGATGCATCCATCCCCAGTTCTTTCAAAGCGGCTACGGCAGCGTGTTCCAATTCATTGCATTTTGCACAGCCGGAGCCCAGCACCAGTACTCCCGATGCAGAAGCCTCCGTCGCCGCGTTTTCTGTGCACGCCGCAGAATTGCAGCAGCATTTCTTCTCATCTTTTTTCTTACCAAACAGTCCCATCAATAAAACCTCCTAAACCATGATCCATGGTGAAATAACATTAAAGAAATAACCGACCAGCACAATGCCCACCGTACAAACACCGATGAACAATACCAAGAGCTTTGGTTTGATCGCTTTGCGCAGCATAATGAGCGAAGGAAGCGATAAGGTCGTCACCGCCATCATAAACGACAAGATGGTGCCAAGCTGTGCGCCTTTCGATAACAACGCTTCTGCAACCGGAATCGTTCCAAAAATATCTGCATACATCGGAACACCGACCACAACCGCCAGCAACACACCAAACGGATTCTGGTTGCCCAAAACCGCTTCAATCCACGCTTCCGGCAGCCAGTTATGAATCAATGCGCCAATCGCAACGCCCACTAAAATATAGGGGAATACTTTGCGAAATGTTTCCGCCACCCGTTCGGCAGCAAACTGCATCCGTTCTTTCTGCGAAGGAGCGGTATCTTGTGTTTCTACCATTTTGGCCGAAAAGATAAAGGATTCAACCTGCTGTTCCATATGCATCTTTTCAATAAGCGTTCCGCCAAGTACGGCTATCGCCAATCCAAGCACCACATACAACACCGCAATCTTGGCACCAAAAATGCTCATCAGCAAAATCAGGCTTCCCAAATCGACCATCGGAGAGGAAATCAAAAAGGAAAACGTCACCCCAATCGGAAGTCCGGCACTGGTAAAGCCCATAAACAACGGAATGGACGAACAAGAGCAAAACGGTGTTACCGTTCCCAGCAGCGCGGCAAAAATATTTGCCCAAATGCCATGAAAACGTCCTAAAATGCGGCGGCTTCTCTCCGGCGGAAAATAGCTTTGCAGATACGATACCAGAAAAATCAAAAAGCAAAGCAAAATGGTAATTTTCAGCGTATCGTAGAGAAAAAACTGAAGGCTTACCCCAATCCTTCCTTCGATGTCCACTCCAAGCAAAGAAAGCCCCTGCCCAATCCATTCATTGAGCCATTTCATACCGAGTACTTGATCTTGAATTACATCCCAAATACGAATCGTCATTCCCACCTTTCAATTATTACATCAAAAAAAATTGATATGTTAGTCCAACAAAAACACCATCTCTTCAGATGGTGTTATTTGCTGCAAGAACAACCGGTGCTTTCGGTGGTATTCGGCGTTGTGAGCACGCGAAGACGTTCCATCGCATAATCCCGTCCGGAAAGACTCAGCCGATAATGCATCCATTTTCCTTCCTGCCGACTAATGACCAGGCCGGAATCACATAAAATCTTCATGTGATAGGATAACCCGGACTGTGTCAAATCCAGGGGCTGCTGCAATACACAAGCACATTTTTCCCCCGCACGCAGTTCCTGCAAAATCGCCAACCGCTTTGGATCACAAAGCGCTTTGAAGATTTTGGCGTCTTCTACAAACGTATCCATGATCGACCTCACATCAAATTATTTTGATGTGTATATTGTATTCCATCAAGCAACATTTGTCAAGCCCTATTTATGAAGAAGATTGCTGTTGATCCGACACCGTCAGCCGGTCGATAGGAGTTCCAAGAGACCACTGACGGCAATAAACAGTGGTACACTTCCGAAAACGCGCGAAGCTCGCGCGTGCAAATTCTTCATCACCATAAACGGTCCAATGCCCCACACACTTTGCACACCGACCGCGGTGCACTAAATAGCCTTGCACATCTTCCGGCGGATAGCCCAAAAACAAACCGATTTCATGAGGAAATTCCCCGCTCTCTTTCAAACGCCCGCGAAGCCTTGCCAAACACTTTGCCGGACAATTCGGATCATAGCCAAATGAACGGAGAATGTTTGCGCTTTGAGCGTTTTTGAAATCTTCACACAACCGTTTTGGCCGATAAAGATAGACAAGCGCCCGATGATCTTTCATACGAACCGGCAGTGCCCGCACGCCCCGAGCCGTCAACCGGCTATTCAGCTTACGCAAAGAGGCATACAGGTCTTCGGGCAGTTCATAAGTACAGGACAACAAATTCGCCGTCTTCAAATTTGCAAGAGTGGGTGCGCAGTGCTCAATGACCAATTGTTCTGACATCGTTTTTCCTCCTCACGATAGTTAGTTTTAACTAACTATCGTGAGTGTATCATACCAAAGTAATTTTGTCAAGGATCTTTTCTCAAATTGTAAAAAGAAAAAACCGTTCTTTCAATCCAGTTCAGATTAAAAGAACGGTTTTATATTGCGAAAGAGCAGTATAACGGTGCGTAAAGGGAGGTAAAAAAAGCGGTTAGGTGCGTAACCTGCCGCTTATTCGTCTTCCTCCGGGTCTTCGTTTTCTTCCTCAATGCCGAACAGATCGGTCAGCTTCTGGAAGTTGTACGGATATGAGTTACTGCCACCGCTGGTAAATGCCTTGCGTCCATTGCTGTACTCTATGGTCAATTCCCACTGTGTGCCGTCCAGCACCACATAA
>CALXIC010000231.1 GCA_944388265.1 uncultured Clostridia bacterium
AATTGGCACATCTGTCCAGCGCCTCCATCAAGCAGGAACTGGTGCGACATTTCCCTGAATACGAAGAAGAAATCCGCCGTCTGCCCGCCTTCCAAAGCGACACCACAGTGGAAGAATTTCCGAAGTCGCTTGCCAACGCCGGTATGATCGCCGCCTATCACCGCAAGCACGGCACCGGCATCTTTGCCAAATATTACGCGTTTTATCTCTCGAACGCACAGGAAATTGTGCCGGTCACGCAACCGTCCGCCGCTTCGCTGGATGGCTTAAAAAAATACGAGCTGCAAAAGCAAAAGGTCATCGACAATACCCGAAGCTTTCTTCAGGGAAAACCTGCCAACAACGTCTTGCTGTACGGCGACCGCGGAACGGGAAAATCGACCCTCGTCAACGCCATTTTGCACGAATACCACGAAGAGGGTTTGCGCATGATCCAAATCAAGCGGGAGGACATCATCCATTTGGGCGAGCTTCTCGACAAAATCCGTTTGATTCCGCTGCGGTTTATCATCTTCATTGACGATTTGACCTTCAATGAAAACGACGTCGCGTTCAACACCTTGAAAGCAATCCTGGAAGGTTCTTTGAACGCTATGCCCGATCACGTGCGCATCTATGCCACCACCAACCGCCGCCACTTAATCAAAGAAACCTTTACCGCACGGGAAGGCGACGAACTGCATGCCGCCGACACCCGTGACGAAAACGCGTCGCTGGCCGACCGATTTGGGCTGACGGTGACCTTCTCCAAGCCGAATCTGCCGGAATTTTTGGAAATCGTCTGTGCCATTGCCAAAGACCGCGGACTGGATGTGGACGAAGCCACCCTTCGCAAAGGTGCTTCGACCTTCGCGACCAGAAAAGGAAGCCGTTCCGGACGAGTGGCCAAACAGTATGTGGACGATGTCGAAGGACGCTTAGCGCTCCACCTGCCGATCTGAAAGGAGACCAAACATGAGAGACAGCATCTATACCATTCCGATCAGCGAAGTCTTTGAGCCCAAATGCGGCTGCCCCATCTGTCAGATGCGGGACACACTCGAAGAACGAAGCGTGGAATACATCATGGGAGCGGCCATGATGGAACCCGATGTGCGCATGGAAACCAATAAAAAAGGCTTTTGCAGCTTCCATTTCAACCAAATGCTGCGGCGCAAAAATCGCCTGTCCTTAGCGCTCATCCTGGAAAGCCGTTTGATGGAAATCACCGAACACGGACTGGAACCCGAAAAGCCTGCAGAATCGAGCGGTTTGTTTCGCAAAAAAGAAGCGGTAAAAGTGCAAAACAGCTGTTTTGTCTGCGACAAAATTGCCTGGGCACAGCAGCGCATGTATGCAACGACCATTCAAATGTACAATCAAAGCGAAGAATTCCGAACCCTTTACAAAGAGCAGGAATATCTCTGTCTGGTGCATTACAAAGAATTGACCGCCGTGGCTCTTGGCACCAGAATGGACAAAAAACTGCAAAAACAGTTTTTAGAAGATTCCAAGAAACTTTGCACCAACTACTTGGATGAAGTGCAAAAGGATGTTTCCCATTACTGCAAAATGTTTGATTACCGCAACAACGGCGCCGATGCCGACTGGGGAAATTCCCGCGATTCCATCGAGCGCGCCATTTACTTTTTGACTTCCCGCCCGACAGAATAAACAACTGCATCGAAAAAGTGCCAACCGGTTCATCCGGTTGGCACTTTTTGATTTTCTAGTACATTAACGGCGTCTGCCGGCTCCTCCCGAAGGACGGCCAGCTTTTCCGGAACGCCCTGCCCCGCCGGCAGGACGGCTGCTGCGAGACGAAGAGCGTCCGGCACCGCCCGCAGGGCGGCTGGATGCAGAGGACGGACGTCCCGCTCCCGGACGGCTTGAACCGGAAGAGGAGTGTCCTGCATCACCCATGGAATGGTTTCCGCCAAACGGCGGACGCCCCATCGGGCGGCTAAATCCACCCGGACGCGGCCCTTGAAACGGACGATTCCAACCACCCCAAAACGGCGGCCGGTCCATTCTTGGACGAGGGGGCGGCGGAGGTGCCGTATACCGAGGCGGTGGCGGCGCTGTGGTATACCGCGGAGGAGGCGGAGTATACCCGGTCTGGTACGGAGGCGGAGTCTGCGCATACGAAACCTTCACCCGACGCGATTTACGACGAACATATGTCACGATCGAAACTATAACCAGCGTAATGAAGGCCAAGGAGAACATCCCATATTCCGCCATCACGTCATTCTCGACAACCGGCTCTAACGCGACATCCATGCTTTGCGAGATTTGTTTCCCAAATTTCTGAACAGCCTCATCATACTTTCCATCGGCAAAATCCGGTTCCAGATAATTGCCAATCAAATACTGAATATAATCGTAATCATTCGAACCATACCCCAGATACTCCACCAGATCATCGCCATAGACGGTGTAATAGTCCTCATCTCCAGTGGAGAGCAGGAGCAAAAAAGAACGATCGTTGAGCTCCTTGTCCTCATACCATCTGTTCGCTTCATCCACGATGGATGCGCCGTCCAAATCATCGGTTGTCACTACGACCAGAGCCGCCGCATCTTCCGCAGACAGTTTTTTATTCCATTGATACACATCCCGAATCGTATCTTTGGAGAGAACGCCCGCACCGTCCTCCACGTAATACGATTCGCTCTGCAACGAAACCGCATCGGTACTGGTGGATTTTTCCGAAAAAAAGCCTTTTGACGTACCAATTTCGATTTCCGCGACGGTCATCAGCCAAGAAATCCCAACAGCCGCTGCTTTTCGTTTGAAATCGCTCAGAAATGAATCTCCTATTTCTGCAGTTTTGTCTTACTGA
>CALXIC010000232.1 GCA_944388265.1 uncultured Clostridia bacterium
CTCCGGGGCAAAACGCAAATATATAGACAGGAAAAATCAGCGCTTGGAGAACTGGGGAGCGCGGCGGGCAGCCTTGAGGCCGTACTTTTTACGTTCTTTCATTCTCGGGTCACGGGTCAGGAAGCCCGCTTTTTTCAGTGCCGGACGAAGGGATTCGTCGTACTGAAGCAGCGCTCTTGCAATGCCGTGACGGATAGCGCCGGCCTGGCCGGTAACGCCGCCGCCTGCTACGTTGCAGACGATATCAAATTTTTCTCCGGTTTCGGTCAGAAGCAGCGGCTGACGAACGATCAGCTTAAGGGTGTCCAGACCAAAGTATTCATCCAGGCTTCTGCCATTTACCGTAATCGTGCCGGTACCAGCATACACACGAACACGGGCGACGGAACTTTTTCTTCTTCCAGTACCGTAAAAATAAGGTTTCGAATCGTACATTGTTCAGTTGCCTCCTTCTTATAAAGTGTATGCTTCAGGTTTCTGAGCTTCGTGGTTGTGTTCCGCACCAGCGTACACACGCAGACGGCGCAGCTGAGTTCTGCCGAGCACCGTATCCGGAACCATGCCTTTGACCGCAACGGTCATTGCTTTTTCCGGGTTCTTTTCCATGAGTTCGTCGTAGCGGACTTCTTTCAGGCCGCCGATCCAGCCGGTGTGCCAGCGCAGGAATTTCTGCTGACCTTTTTTACCGGTGAGAACAGCTTTTGCGCAGTTGATGATGATGACATGGTCACCGCAATCGCAATGCGGAGCAAAATCGGTTTTGTGTTTGCCGCGGAGAAGGGTAGCAGCTTTTGCAGCAACACGGCCAAGGGGCTGACCTTCAGCGTCGAGCACATACCATTTGCGGCTGACAGTTTCAGCCTTCGGCATCGTAGTAGACATATTCGTTCCTCCAACTTATTTCTTTGAAAAAATTGATTTTTTTCAGTGCAAGAGATATTATAGCAATGCCCCAAAGGCTTGTCAACTCGAAATTTCCGATTATTTTCAAATAAATAGCCTTTTCTCTCAAAATCGCGCTTGATCTCTCGTTTTTTCTAGCTTTCTTGATTTTCATTTTGGTTTGATTTTTGAAGTGAAAACCCTTAAATTACTTCAAATTTTTGCAATCATCCTAAATTTCAGCCGTTATTGAAAATGATCACATGGATTCTTTAAAAATCAAAAGATTTCCTATCAAATCAAATGAAAAATAAAGTGCTATTTTAATTTTGACGCAAAAAAAGAGAGGACGAAAATCCTCTCTTTTTGCATTTAGTCTTTTGCAAAGACGATGGTGCCTTGGCGGCGGGGCTTTGCTTCCACCTTTTGGGTCGGGTAGCCGAGTGCAGCACTTCCGTACACGATGTGGTTTTCCGGAACACCCAAACGGGTCAGTACTTCGCGCACTGCCGGGTCATCGCAGCAGTCCTTGAGCTGGTTGATCCAGCAGGAACCGATGCCGAGCGCTTCCGCTTCCAGAAAGATGTTTTGCAGGGCGCACGCACAGTCCGCCAGACCGTTGCTGTTGCCGCATTCATTGGAAGCCAAAATCAGCACCGCAGGACGGTAGAAATTGTATCCGTCGTTTTGAAGCACCGGACGCATCGCAGCCGCCAGCGTTTCGATCTGTGCCGGAGTCTGCAAAACGGTGAACTGCCAGCTTTGACGGTTCATGCCGCTGGGTGCATAGATGGCAGCCTGCAAAATCAGATCCAAATCTTCCTTGGCAATCGGCCGTTCTTCAAACGAACGGTAGCTGCGGCGGGACAAAATATTTTGTAAAACTTCATTCATAGGAAACGCTCCTTTCTTTTCGTTACCTATATTATAGAGCGTTTCCGAATGAAAAGCAAGGAGGCTTAGTGCACCTCTTCTTTTTGAATGCCAAAGATCATGCGCAAGATACCGGAGAGCAGTTTCGGACTTTTCCATACAACAATTTTCATGATGATCCTCCTCGTCATGGCAGCAGACATAAAATTCCGAACACAAGGATCGCAATGGATAACGGGAACAGGCATTGGGGAAAACAGCTCAGAAAAATGCCGAACAGTCCTATACAGATGCACTTGATCCCGCGCGACAGCGGACGCCGCACGCGGCATTTTCCCGGTCGTTTCATTGCCAATCCTCCGTTCGGTCACTGCTTTGAGCCATTCTATGCATCCGGGCAAAAAGTGGTGATTCTCTCATTTGGACCTGCTTTTTTGCAAAGAAAGAGACCATACCGCCGGAAAAAAGAAAATGGACACACGTTCTTTTTCATAAACGTGCGTCCACTGAAATCCATTAGGGTTTGTCGTTGGATGACGGTTCTTTAAAGGCGAAAAGCCGCTGGCCGAGGTAGTTTAAGGCCACAAACAGGCACATGCCAACGAGCATGGCGATGTTGTTTTGCAACTGTTCGCCAGCGCCGTGAAGCGCTGCCAGCGTCAGCGGTTTGGCGATGCCGTAAGCCAAAAGATAGCACACCGCGATGTTGATGGCAAAACGCAGCACCTGTCCGATGGATTTTTCCTTGTTCTGGAAGGTGAAATACTTGTTGAGAAAAAAGCTTAAAATGCTGGTTAACACATAGTTTGCAGCGGAAGAAAACCAGTAGGAGCAGTGGGCAAAATTGTATAATCCAAACATAATGGCGGTTCCCACCAGGGTATTGACAATTCCGACCAGAATAAAGCGCAGCAGCTTTTGGTCGATCAGTGCAGTGATTTTTTGAAACATAGAGAAGCCTTCTTTTATTAAAATATCGTACGACCTTGATGGTGTTTATTATAGACAAATTGAAGCAAAAAATCAAATCCATGTTTTCCAATCGGCGTTTTGGATGGGATAAAAAATCCTCAAAAATGCGTGAAAATCTTCTTGCGTCCGGGATGGTTTCATGCTATGATAGGGATACAATGAAACCGGTTACATTTGCTGTTGGAGGCAAATGGATGATTTGGAAAAAACAACGAGAGGAAGAATGAAGATGTTGGATCGAACCAAGCCGAATTGGTGGAAATCGGCAGTGATTTATCAGGTGTATCCCAAGAGCTTTCAGGATACCAACGGCGACGGGGTGGGCGATCTGCCCGGCGTCATCCAGCGGCTCGATTATCTCAAGGAACTGGGGGTAGACGGCATTTGGCTGTCGCCGATTTACGCCTCCCCGCAGGTGGATAACGGCTACGATATTTCGGATTATCAGGCGATTTATCCGGTGTTCGGCACGATGGAGAATTTTGAAGAACTGGTGAAGGAAGCCAAAGCGCGCGGCATTTCCATCATTTTGGATTTGGTGCTCAACCATACCTCCGATCAGCACCGCTGGTTTTGGGAAGCCAAAAAGAGCCGCGAAAATCCCTATCACGATTATTACGTTTGGCGCGATGGAACGCCGGACTGCCCGCCCAACGACATGATGAGCGGCTTTGGTGGTTCGGCATGGGAATACGTTCCGGAAGTGGGACAGTATTATTTCCATCAGTTTGCACCGGAACAGCCCGACCTGAACTGGGACAATCCGAAGGTGCGCCGCGAACTCTACGATATGATCCTCTTTTGGATGGATAAAGGGGTGGAAGGCTTTCGTTTGGATGTCATCGACCAGATTGCGAAGGAACCGGATGCGAAAATCACCGCCAACGGCCCGAAACTTCACGACTATCTGCGCGAACTTTCGCGGGAAACCTTCCAGAAAGGCTATTATGTGACGGTTGGCGAAGCATGGGGCGCAGATTTGGAGCGCGCCCGTCTGTACAGTGCGCCGGACGGCAGCGAACTGAGCATGGTGTTCCAGTTTGAGCACATGGGTCTGGATCAGCAGCCCGGCAAAGAAAAATGGGATTTGGCGCCGCTTTCGCTCACCAAACTGAAAGCCTGCATGGAACGCTGGCAGAAAGGGCTGCATGGATGCGGCTGGAACAGCCTGTTTTTGGACAATCACGACCTGCCGCGCATCGTGTCCCGCTGGGGGAATGACGGCGAGTACCGCGCAGAATCCGCGAAGATGCTGGCAACGATGATTCACGGCATGCAGGGCACGCCTTACATCTATCAGGGCGAAGAGTTGGGCATGACCAACATCAAACTCCCGATCGAAGAGCACGAAGACCTCGAAACGATCAACATGTACCACGAACGGGTCGCCGAAGGGTACGATCCCGAGGACGTCATGCGCTCCATCGATGCGCGCAGCCGTGACAATGCCCGTACGCCGATGCAGTGGTCGGATGGGGAATACGCCGGGTTCTCTGCGGTCAAACCATGGATGCCGGTCAACCCGAATTACCTGACGGTCAATGCCGAAGCACAGCAAAAAGATCCGCAGTCGGTCTTCCACTATTACCGCCGGCTGATCGCACTGCGCAAGGAATACCCCATCTTTGTGGAAGGGGATTTTTGCCTGCTGGAGGCCGAAAGCGAACAGCTGATGGTCTATACCAGAAACACCGACGACGCGTCGCTGTTGGTGGTCTGCAACTTCACCGGTGAACCGCAGAACTTTGCGCGTCCGGCCGATTTCCAGACGGCAGAATGCCTGCTTTGCAACTACGAAACGCCGTCGGCCGATACCCTTCGTCCCTACGAAGCACAGATTTTTTACTGCCAGAAAAAGGCATAACGGATTTTAAAGAACGTCCAAAAAACGGGCGGCAGAATGTTCTGCCGCCCGTTTGGCGTTTGTGGATGGAATGTTTAGCGCGCTTTTTCGGAGAGCCGTCCGAACCGGCGGGTCAGATCGAAGACATCGCGGCCAAGTGCTTTGGTCACTTCGCCGGGCTTTAAGCGCCAGCGCCAGTTTTTCTTGACGGTGGAGGGCTGATTGGTCCGGCAGGAGTTGTCCAAGCCCAGGTAGTCCTGAATCGGCACGATGCAGGTGCGCGCATTGCTGCGCAAAGTCAGCGCCAGCACCGAACGGTAGAGCTTTTTGTCCGGCGTATATTCATCGCAGAGATAGCCGCGGATGACCTTTTTCAGTTCGGGGTCCATGCCTTCCAGCCAGCCGACCAGCGTTTCGTTGTCGTGGGGGCCGGTGTAGACCACACAGTTTTCCCCGAAATTGTGCGGCAGGTATTCGTTTTGCGCGTTGCGGTCGTAGGTTTCAAACGCAAACTGAATGACCTTCATGTTGGGGAAATGGGTGTCCCGCACCAGTTTCCGCACCGAATCGGTGATGAGCCCCAAGTCTTCGGCGATGACGGGATGCCACCCGAGTTTCTCTTCCATGCAGGAAAAGAGTTCCAGTCCGGGGCCCGGTTCCCAGTGGCCGTTCATCGCGGTTTCACTGCCGTAAGGAATGGCGTAGTATTCGTCAAAGCCCCGGAAGTGGTCGATGCGCACCACGTCGTACAGCTGAAAGCTGTGCCAGATGCGGGTAATCCACCATTCGTATCCCGTATTTTTGTGGTAGTCCCAGCGGTAGAGCGGATTGCCCCAAAGCTGTCCCGTCGCGGAAAAGCTGTCCGGCGGGCATCCTGCCACCGCTGTCGGCATGTTTTGGTCGTCCAGCTGGAAAAGTTCCGGGTGCGCCCACACATCGGCGCTGTCCATCGACACATAGATCGGAATATCGCCCACGATCTGGATGCCTTTGTCGTTGGCATATGTTTTCAGCGCACGCCACTGTTTGAAGAACTGATATTGCAGGTACTGCTGGAATTCCACATCAAAATAGAGCGTTTCGCGGTAATAATCGAGTGCAAACCCCCAGTGCAGCCGGATGTCTTCCGGCCAGGTGCACCAGCCGGTTTCTTTGAAGAAAGTTTTCACCGCCATAAACAGCGCGTAGTCGGCAAGCCACCAGTGGTTTTCTTCCACAAATTTCAGATAGTCCGGATTTTTGCTGATGTCGCTTCGTTCATACGCCAGATGCAGCAGTTTAAAGCGATGTTCGTGCAGTTTGTCGTAATCGACGTCGTGTGCTTTGGTACCGAAGTCGACGGCATCGCATTCCTCTTTGGTCAAAACGCCTTCTTCGATGAGCGCTTCCAGACTGATGAAATAGGGATTTCCGGCAAATGCGGAATAGGACTGATAGGGTGAATCGCTGGACGGTCCATAACTGGTGGGGGCGAGGGGGAGAATCTGCCAGTACGTTTGTCCGGCATCGGCGAGCCAATCGACGAAATCGTAGGCCGCCTGATCGAAACAGCCGATCCCGTAACGGGACGGCAAGCTGAAGATGGGCAGCAAAATACCTGCGCTGCGGTTCATATGGGGAATACCTCCTGGTGTAAATATAAATGTAGGGGTTTGACAATGTTTCGAAAGAACGGCATAAAAATACCCCATTCGGTTGACCGTAGGGGTATTTTTCGGGATTATTCTACCCGATCTTTGCCGTAGAAGAAGAGCGCCATGGTACCTGGTCCGGAGTGTGCGCCGATGGTCGGTCCCACATAGTTGATGAGGATGGACGAAATGCCAAAGAGCTTTTTGACCTGTTGTGCGACGTACTGAGCGTCCGCTTCACAGTCGCCGTGACTGATGAAGACGACGTCGTTTTCTTCCGGCACAATCTTTTGCTGCATCTTTTTCACCAGAGCGTCCAGCGATTGGCGGCGTCCGCGCACCTTGCCGATGGAAATCAGCTTCCCTTCCGGATTGACGTACAGCACCGGCTTGATGCCCAACGCGGAACCGAGAATCGCGGTCGTTTTGGAAACTCGTCCGCCGCGGTGCAGGAAGTTTAAGTCATCGACGGTGAAGTAGTGGCAGAAATTCTGGCGGTGATCGGTGAGGTATTTTGCCGTTTCTTCCAGCGATTTGCCCGCATCGCGCAGGGTGACGGCGCGGTGTACCCACAGCCCGAAGCCGAGGGACGCACAAAGCGAATCGATGGCGATGATTTTGCGTTCGGGATAGAGCGGGGCAAGTTCTTCCGCTGCCAGACGAGCGTTGTTGTAGGTGCCGCTCAGCCCCGAAGAAAATGCCAGATACAGCACGTCTTGTCCTTCTTTTAATACCGCTTCCATCGCCTGATGGATCGCGTCCATCGAAAGAGCGGACGTTTTTGGGTTGCCGCCATTACGCAGTTTCTGATAAAAATCTGCGACCGGCAGATGATGCTTGGCCGACGGATCGTTGGAATAGAGCACGCCGTCGACTTCAAATTCGGTATAGAGCACGGTCACGTCGTGTTCTTTTTGATAAGCAATCGGAAGGTCGCAAAAGTCTTCCGTTAAAATGGCAAATGCATGAGTCATTCGTAAAACCCTCCCAGCATAATAAATTTAGGATGCACATCTTATTATAGCATCATTCACCAAATCAATCAATCAAAAAACCAAAAAATCAGTGCAAATGACAACACTCGACCTCATTTTGTGCAGGAACGCGTTGGGAAACGCCCATTTCAAAAAAAGGGATAAAATAGTTTTCGATTTATTCATAAATGGGTCTTGATTTTTGGAAAAAAGAGGATATAATAAATAATGTTAGCACTCGATGATGATGAGTGCTAAGATTACCGAAACAGTAAGCACTTGATTTAAGGAGGATATAGCAATGAAGGTTAAACCGTTGGGCGACCGCGTGGTCATTAAAATGGTAGAGGCAGAAGAAACCACTTCCAGTGGCATCATCCTGGTGGACAGCGCAAAGGAAAAACCGCAGGTTGCAGAAGTCATCGCTGTTGGTCCGGGCGGCATGGTTGATGGAAAAGAAGTGAAAATGGAACTCAAAGTCGGCGATAAAGTGCTCATCAGCAAATATGCTGGTTCGCAGTTCAAACTCGACGGCGAAGAAGTCACCATTCTCCGTCAGTCGGACGTTTTGGCTGTTGTGGAATAAACGAAGAGTTCTTACATCGAACTTGAAACGATAATTGGAGGAAGATACCATGGCAAAACAGATTATCTACGGCGAAGAAGCCAGAAAAGCATTGCAAAACGGTATTGACCAGCTGGCCAACACCGTCAAAATCACCCTCGGTCCGAAAGGCCGCAACGTGGTTTTGGATAAAAAATACGGCGCACCGCTCATCACCAACGACGGTGTCACCATCGCAAAAGACATCGAACTGGAAGATGCATTTGAAAACATGGGTGCACAGCTCGTCAAAGAAGTTGCCACCAAAACCAACGATGCTGCCGGCGACGGTACCACCACCGCAACCCTGCTGGCTCAGGCGCTGGTGCGTGAAGGCATGAAGAACGTGGCTGCCGGTGCAAACCCGATGGTCGTGCGCAAAGGCATCAAAAAAGCAGTGGATACCGCTGTGGAAGCAATCATGAAAAATTCCAAGAGCGTGTCCGGTTCGAGCGACATCGCGCGTGTTGCTTCGATTTCGGCTGGCGATGAAAAAGTCGGCGAACTGATTGCGGACGCAATGGAAAAAGTTTCGGCGGACGGTGTCATCACGATTGAAGAAAGCAAAACGGCGGAAACCTACAGCGAAGTGGTGGAAGGCATGCAGTTTGACCGCGGCTACATCACCCCGTATATGGTCACCGATACCGAAAAGATGGAAGCTGTGCTGGACGACGCTTGCATCCTCATCACCGATAAGAAAATCTCCGTGATTCAGGACATTTTGCCGCTGCTCGAACAGATCGTGCAGGCTGGCCGCAAACTGCTCATCATCGCAGAAGATGTGGAAGGCGAAGCGCTGTCGACCCTGATCGTCAACCGTCTGCGCGGCACCTTTACGGTCGCTGCGGTGAAAGCACCGGGCTTCGGTGACCGCAGAAAAGAAATGCTGCAGGATATCGCCATCCTCACCGGCGGCGAAGTCATCAGCTCCGAACTGGGTCTGGAACTGAAAGACGCGACCATGATGCAGCTTGGCCATGCAAAACAGGTGAAGATCACCAAAGAAAATACCATCATCGTGGACGGCGCCGGCGATTCGGCTGCTATCAAAGCGCGTGTGGCTCAGATCCGTGCACAGATCGAAACCACCACTTCGGACTTCGACCGTGAAAAACTCCAGGAACGTCTGGCAAAACTGGCTGGCGGCGTTGCCGTGATCAAAGTC
>CALXIC010000233.1 GCA_944388265.1 uncultured Clostridia bacterium
TTCTTTCATGCGGCGCATCGCTTCAATGGTATTTTCTTTGGAGCTGAATGCCGTCAAGCGGAAGTAACCCGCGCCGTTTTTGCCGAAGCCTTCGCCCGGCGTACCGACGACGTTTGCCTTTTCCAGCAATTCATCAAAGAATTCCCAAGAGCCCATGCCGTTCGGGCAGCGCATCCAGATATACGGGCTGTTCTTGCCGCCGGTATACCAGATTCCCATTTCATCAAATGCTTTCGCAATGATGCGGGCATTTTCCTGATAATACGCGATGTTTTCGCGAATCTGTTTCTGGCCTTCCGGCGAAAGCACGGCAGCGGCTGCACACTGTACCGGCCAGGAAACACCGTTGAATTTCGACGACTGACGGCGATACCACAGTTTGTAGATGTTTTCTCCGTCGCGTTCGAGTTCTTTCGGGATGATGGTATAGCCGCAGCGGGTACCCGTAAAGCCAGCCGTCTTGGACAGCGAGCAGAATTCGATCGCACAGGTGCGCGCACCTTCTACAGCAAAAATGCTGCGCGGCAAATCTTCGGTGATGAATGCTTCATACGCGGAGTCGTAAAGCAAGATCGCGTCGTTTGCATTGGCGTAATCCACCCACGCTTTGAGCTGTTCATAGGTATAAGCCGAACCGGTCGGGTTATTCGGAGAACAGAGATAGATGATATCGGCATGGACGGATTCATCCGGCATTGCGGCAAAGCCGTTGTCGACGGTCGAATGCGCATACACAATTTTGCGGCCCGCCATGATGTTGGTATCCACATACACCGGGTACACCGGATCGGTGACCATGACGACGTTGTCTTCGTCAAAAATGTCGCCGATGTTGCCGGTATCGGATTTTGCGCCGTCCGAAATCAGCACTTCATCCGGAGAAATGGTCACACCGAAGGTTTTGTAATAATCCGCCACAGCCTGACGGACAAACAGATATCCTTCGTAATCGGGGTAACCTTTAAAGCTTTCTTTTTTCGAAAGATCGTCCGCACCTTTTTTCAGCGCTTCCACCGCGCAGGGCGCCAGCGGCAGCGTCACATCGCCAATGCCCATACGAATGATCGGTGCATCCGGATGTGCGTTGGTGTAGTCATTTACCCGTTTGGCAATTTCTGCAAACAGATAGTTTGGAACCAGTTCCTGAAAATGATGGTTGACCTTCATGATTTAATCGTTTCCTTTCCGCAGGGTTGATGCTTATTCTTGTTCTTCCTGTTCCAGCGCCGCTTTGATGAATTCTCGAAACAGCGGATGTGCATGGTTCGGACGGGATTTGAATTCCGGATGATACTGCACCGCAACATGGAACCGGTTGGCGGGCACTTCGACTGCTTCTACCAAACGGCCGTCCGGCGAAGTACCGGAAATGACCATACCCTTTTCTTCAAATTCTTCACGGTATTTGTTGTTGAATTCATAGCGGTGACGGTGACGTTCCGAAACTTCCAGCGACTGATACGCCTGTTCCATCATGGTGCCTGCTTTGATCTTGCAGGGATAAGCGCCCAAACGCATCGTGCCGCCCATCGGAATGTTGCCCTGCTGATCGGGCATCAGGTCGATGACCGAATGTTTGCCGTCGTCCACAAATTCACCCGAATGTGCATCGGCATAACCCAGCACATTGCGTGCAAATTCAATGACCGCGACCTGCATGCCAAGGCACAGGCCAAAGAGCGGAACATTGTGCGTACGCGCATACTTGACCGCAGCAATCTTTCCTTCGATGCCGCGAATGCCAAAGCCGCCCGGCACAAGAATACCGTCGCAGTCTTTGAGGCGTTCAGCCACTTCTTCTTCGGTGTACGATTCCAAATCGGAAGCCTGAATCCAATCGATGTCCACAACGGCGCCGTTTTCATAACCGGCATGGTTCAAGGATTCGACCACCGACAAATAAGCGTCGTGCAATTCGACATATTTGCCGACCAGGCCGATTTTTACCGTCTTGTTGCGTTTTCTGATGCGGTCGAGCATTTCGTTCCATTCGGTCATGTCCGGAGCCGGCACATCCAGGTGCAGTTCACGGCACACGATGTTGGACAAATTGCTTTCTTCCAGCATCAGCGGTGCTTCATAAAGCACTGAAACGGTGCGGTTTTCAATGACGCAGTCTTCTTTCACGTTGCAGAACATGGAGATTTTGCGTTTATTGTCTTCGCCCAGCGGCATGTCGCAGCGGCAGATGATGATGTTCGGCGCAATGCCCATCCCCTGCAGTTCTTTGACGGAGTGCTGGGTCGGTTTGGTTTTCAGTTCGTTGGAACCTGCAATGAACGGCACCAGCGTGACGTGCATAAACAGGCAGTTTTCGCGTCCCACTTCCAGCGAAACCTGACGGATCGCTTCCAAGAACGGCTGCGATTCGATGTCGCCGGTGGTCCCGCCGATTTCGGTGATGATGACGTCTGCATCTGATTTGGTGCCGACGCTGTAAATAAAGGATTTGATTTCATTGGTAATGTGCGGAATCACCTGCACCGTTTTGCCCAGATAATCGCCGCGGCGTTCTTTATTGAGCACATTCCAATAAACCTTACCGGTGGTAAGATTGGAAAATTTATTCAAATCTTCATCAATAAAACGTTCGTAATGACCAAGGTCGAGGTCGGTTTCCGCACCGTCATCGGTGACATACACTTCCCCATGCTGATACGGGCTCATCGTACCCGGGTCTACATTGATGTACGGATCCAGTTTCTGCGCCGCAACTTTTAATCCGCGGTTTTTCAGCACACGGCCGAGCGATGCCGCCGTAATGCCTTTGCCAAGACCGGAAACAACGCCGCCGGTGACAAAAATGTACTTCGGTTGATGTCTCATAACTTGCACCTCTGCTCCATTATTCTTTGAAGAAAACTGCTTCTTTCCTTTTCATTAAACTAACGTTTATTGTACCACACAGCCTATCGTCTGTCAAAGATTTTCCGAAGGTTTGCACTCATATTCGACAAAACCATGAAAAACTTCCGTTGCAGGGCCAGTCATATAGACGGCTTTGTCAGTATAACGGATGGTGAGATCTCCGCCGCGCAGATGCACCAAGATTTCCTCATCCTTCGGGCAGATTCCAAGCGCGCAAGCGGCCGCCACCGTTGCACAGGTTCCGGTTCCGCAGGCCCACGTTTCCCCGCTGCCGCGTTCCCACACACGCATTTCCAGCGTATGATCGTCTATCACGCGCACAAACTCGGTATTGATGCGGTCGGGGAATTTTTCATGATGTTCAAAAGAGGGGCCGATCGCTTCCAGATTGAGCGAAGCCACATCGTCGCAGAAAATCACGCAGTGCGGATTTCCCATCGACACCAGCGTCACTTCATAGGTTTTGCCGTCCACCGTCAGCGGCGCACCCACCACCGAATCGCCGGAAAAATCGGCGGGAATGGCATTCGGTGCAAATTCTGCTTTCCCCATATCGACTTCCACCGCCGAAACGAGTCCGTCTTCGCCGCGCATCAGGCGAAGGGTTTTGATCCCGCTTTTCGTTTCGATGGTGAGGATATCCGATTCCTTGGCCAGATGATGATCGGCCACAAATTTCGCCACACAGCGAATCCCGTTGCCGCACATGCTGCCTTCACTGCCGTCGGCATTGAACATCCGCATTCTGGCATCGGCAACTTCGGACGGCGTGATGAGAATCACCCCGTCGCCCCCGATGCCAAAATGACGGTCGCTGAATTTCAGAGCAAAATCCTCCGGGGTATCCAGCTTCGTTTCAAAACAGTTGATATAAATGTAATCGTTGCCACAGCCATGCATTTTGGTAAATGGATAAAGCATGCTACTCCTCCTTAAATATCATAGCGCCGAATGATTTCTTCCGCAATCTGCCGGCGGGTTCGGCGCCGGTCCATCGCGTCTTTTTCCAGCTTCCGGTGCGCCTCGGCTTCGCTGAGCTGTTCATGTTCAATCAAGAGGCATTTTGCCCGGTCAATCAAACGGATCTCTTCAATGCGGCGCTGCAATTTTTCATTTTGATTCTGAAGCCCCGCTACCCGGCGGCCTGAAACGTCCGCCAGACGCAGCATCTGATAGAAAAAGGTACGGTTGAGAGGTTTTCCAAGCACCAGCGCCCCGGTATCCTCCAGACGTGCAAACACTTCATCCACCATCTCATTCTTGACAATCAAAAGCACACTGCACAAGATCTCTGTTGCCAGTGTTCCCGCCAATTCGGCGCCAAATTCATCACTGAGCGGCGCATTGATGATGATGAGCCCGTAATCATGAACCGCCGACAGCCTGCGCGCCTCGGTCCCGCTGCGCGCCAAATGCACATGAGGATAACCGTTGGATTTGAGAAGCGTAATCATCGCCTGCGTTCCTTTGTCGGCGCTGGAAACCAAGAGAATCGAATCAATCATCTTCGATCATCCTTTCCGATCTGCCGATCAGGTGTTGTCAAAATAACGGTCTTCTTCAAACTGACCTTTATCCAAAACTTTTTCATAAGCGCGCCATTCCGCCCGCTTTTCCTTCAAATACGAATTCAGTAAGGATTCCGGAAGCGACTGATGAATAAAATCGCTCGCTTCCGCTACGGCAATCGCTTCGCCCAGCGTCTGCGGTACCGCACGGTAATTTTTGAGTTCTTCTTCATCGATCCGCAAAAAGTCGATATCCACCGGCTGGCAAAGGGTTTCCTGATGCTTGATGCCTTCCATCCCGGCATGAATCAGGAGTGCGTACGCCAGATACGGATTGCAGGTGGGGTCGGGCGCGCGCAGTTCCATCCGCGCCGCTTCCCCAATGACACGGGGAATCTGAATCAGCGAATAGCAGTTTTTCTGCGACCAGGCGATCTGATGCGGCACCTCGAAGCTGCCAAACCGATGATAGGAATTGGTCAGCGGATTCAAAAAGAGCGTCATATCCGGCAGACGGTTCATAATCCCGGCAATGAAGCTTTCCGCCTGCGGGCAATGGCGGTTTTCTTCGTTGACAAAGAGATTGCCGCCGCTCTTTTTGCTGTGCAGCGAAATTTGCAGATGCATACCGTTTCCGCTTTGGTTGGGCAGCGGCTTTGGCATGAAGCTCGCAAACATGCCGTTGAGCGCGGCAATGGTGCGCGTGACCGTTTTAAAGGTCATCAAATCGTCCGCGGCGGTGAGCGCGTCGCGCGGTTCCATGACAATTTCATTTTGTCCCTGTCCGCTTTCGTGATGGGAATTGACGGTATTGGTTCCCATTTTTTCGAGCGTCAGGCAGATGTCGCGGCGGATGTTTTCCCCTTTATCCAGCGGGGCAACGTCGAGATAACCGGCGCGGTCCTGCGGGATCTTGGTGGGATTGCCCGCTTCGTCCAGCTGAAACAGATAAAATTCACACTCGGCGCCGAACTTGCACAGATAGCCCATATCTGCCGCCCGCTGTACCGCCTGTTCCAGCACGGTTCGGCCGCTGGCATCAAAGGGCGTGCCGTCAGCCAGCGTCACATCGCAGAAAAACCGCATGACACTGCCGTGCTGCGGACGCCACGGCAGCAGCGCCAGCGTGCTGGCATCGGGATGCAAAAACAAATCCGGTTCGCCGCAGTCCGAAAATCCACGGATGGAGCTGACATCAAACGGGATGCCTTCCTCAAACGCGCGCGGCAGTTCGCGGGACATCACCGCAATATTTTTCAAATTGCCAAACAAATCGCAAAACATCAAACGAATAAATTTTACATCACTGTCTTCAATAAACTGAAGCACTTCCTGAACGGTATTATCCATACCAAATCCTCCTTTTCGGCATTGTGATACGAGACCATTTCCCCGTCGCCCGGAGAAAAGCGCAGGGTTTAAACGACCGCAAAACGCACAAAACCGGATCATCACGCCTGAGCGCTGTCCGGTTTTGCAATTCTGCTATCAGTATACCATATTTAGTTGCGCGTATAAAGCTGTTTATACGGATTTTGTGAATTCGGCGACAGGACATAATATTTGTGATCCAAAATTTTATCCTTATCGCATTCAAATTCGGCTGCAAATTCCTCAACAAAGGGTTCGATTTCTTTCAAATCCTCGAGGGTGGCTTCTCTGGCCGTCACCTGGCGGGGCAGATTGTGCGGCAGATTTTCCGTGCGAAGGAAAATTTTCCCGCCGTGCATCCCCGTTGCACAGAAATTACAGTTATCCTCAATACGATCCTCATAAAGCCCGAGCACCAAAATCAGGCCCCCCGCCTGATATTCGCCCAAAAAGCTGCCGGCAACGCCCCCAATGACAATCACCGGAAACTTATCCTGATAAGCTTTCATATGAATGCCGGCACGGTATCCGGCGTTGCGCTGCACCAAAATGTGGCCGCCGCGCATCGCGTAGCCGGTGGCATCCCCCGACGATCCGTGGATGACGATTCGTCCGTCGTTCATCGTATCGCCGGTCGCATCCTGCGCATTGCCGTTGACCACCAGCCGCACGCCGTCTAAATAAGAACCCAGTGCATTGCCGGGCACCCCGTTGATGGTGACGGTTTTATTGGAAAGTCCGCTGGCGATAAAGCGCTGACCCAAACAGTGGTCAATCGTCACCGCTTTTTCAGCGGTTTCCCGGAGCTGACGGTTCAATTCCTGAAAATCCAACCCTTTCGCATCGATAATCATGGTGATCCTCCCCTTCTCAATCAATGGCTTTTCGCCAGCATCGCATCTCTTGCAGTTCTGGAAAATGCCAAAAGCTGCGGTTCTTTGCGGAGCATGTCGTAATCAAGCGACGCAAGCGGTGTTTTTTTGCGGATCAAATCGGTATAAATGCCGGCACGGTGCACATCACCGATGAGCATATACCCCACCAGCCGGCCGTCTTTGACGAAAAGTTTTTTATAGCAAGTTTCGGTATCTTCCACCAAATCCGCTTCCCCTTCATAGTTGCCGGCAGTAATCAGATGCAGTCCGAAAAAGCCGATGGCATTTTCGGGAATCGCGGTTGAAAAACCATCCCGGCCGCCCGTCATCGCTCTGCCGGCCGCTTCGCCCTGCAAATAGGCGTTTGGAAGCAGCGCCATGACCTGCGTTTTGCCGGTTGCTGCATTGACCGTTTCGGTACAGTCGCCCGCCGCATAGATATTCGCAACGGTGGTTTTGCTGTTTTCGTCCACCACGATGCCGCGTCCGACGGCACAGCCCGCTTCTTTGGCCAGTTCCACGTTGGGGCGCACGCCCACCGCCAGCACCACGATGTCAAACGGCACCTTTTCCCCGTTGGTGAGATGCGCTTCGTTCGCTTTGAATTTTTTCACGCTGGCGCCCAAGGTAAAGGAAACGCCCGCTTCTTCCAGATGCTTTTGCACCCGGGGTGCCGCTTCCGCATCCAAAATACTGGGCAAAATGCGGTCCGCCAAATCGACGACATGGACCGATTGCACGCGGTGCAAAATCCCTTCGGCACATTTTAAGCCAATGAGCCCCGCACCCACAATCAGCACCTTCTGATCGGGACCGAGCGCCTTTTCCAATGCTTTGGCGTCGTCCAGTGTCATGAAATGAAACTGTTTTTTGACCGTTTCCAAGCCTTCCATCGGCGGAACAAACGGACGGGAACCGGTCGCAATCAGCAATTTGCTGTACGCAATCGTTTCGCCGCTGTCGGTCATGACCTTTTGGTTTTTCGCATCGATTTTGGTGACGGTACATCCCAATTTGGCACATACATGATTGGTCTGATAAAAATCATCGGGACGGTATTTCATCCGTTCTTCATCCGTTTTCCCCTGCAAGAGATAGGAGATGAGCGGACGGGAATAGGTGTGATGCGGTTCGCTCGAAATTAACGTAATGATTCCTGCCGGATCGCTGGAGCGAAGGGCTTCGACACAGCCGATGGCTGCGGCAGAATTACCAATGATGACATAGTTCATACTGCTTCCCCCTTATCGTTCCTCAAAGACAATGGCTTCATTCGGACAGCCCTGCACGCAGAGCGGTTTTTGATGCGCATTGTTGGTACAAAGTTCGCATTTTTGAATCACGCCCGACGTTGCCGGCATAATACAGCCGTACGGACAGGCCATGATGCAGGTATAGCAGCCCACACATTTGTTGGTATCGCAGTGAATCACGTTGTCTTCCACCGACAGTGCGCCGGTGATACAGCTTTTCACGCACACCGGATTGTCGCAGTGGCGGCAGGAAACCGCAAAATGAATTTCGCCCTCTTCTTCCACCTGAATGCGCGGAGAAAGCGGTTTTCCTTTGAGTGCATACGCCATGCTTTCCAATCCGGAATTGGCAAACGTACAATAATATTCACACAGATGGCACCCTAAGCACCAATCTTCATTGACATAAATTCGTTTCAACGCCGTTTCCTCCCATCATTCTCCGGCATGTTTGATGCCGAGGATCTCCAGTTCCTTTTCATTGAGTCCGATTCCGCGGAGCATCATGCGGTTTCCTTTGAGCACTTCGATGGAGTTGATCCCCATACCGCCCATCATTTCCATGATTTCATGACGCCATGCGGTAATCAAATTGACCAGACGTTTGGAACCGACGTTGGGGTTCAACCGTTTCACCAGATCGGGGCGCTGTGTCGCAATCCCCCAGTTGCATTTGCCTTCCTGACAGCTGCGGCACAGATGGCAGCCAAGTGCCATCAATGCGCTGGATGCGATGTAGCAAGCGTCGGCGCCCAAAGCGATGGCCTTCACGACGTCGGCACTGCTGCGGATGGAACCGCCCACGACGATGGACACTTCGTTTCGAATACCTTCTTCGCGCAGACGGGCATCCACTGCGGCAAGCGCCAGTTCAATCGGAAT
Organism: uncultured Clostridia bacterium; assembly: GCA_944388265.1. GTDB lineage: Bacteria > Bacillota > Clostridia > Oscillospirales > Ruminococcaceae > CALXIC01. Next base: position 8,758 of record CALXIC010000233.1, read on the forward strand.
CCCCACATTGTCGCGAATGCGCGTCGGTGCAGCGCCCGTGCCGCCGCGGTAACCGTCAATGGCGATGATGTCCGCACCGCTGCGGGCAATACCGGATGCAATCGCCGCCACATTGTGCACGGCCGCAATTTTGACGATGACCGGTTTCTGATAAGCGGTCGCTTCTTTCAGCGAATAAATCAGCTGACGGAGGTCTTCAATGGAGTAGATGTCGTGATGCGGAGCGGGTGAAATCGCGTCGCTTCCCATCGGAATCATACGGGTATGGGAAACGTCTTCGTTGACCTTTTTGCCCGGCAGATGACCGCCGATGCCCGGTTTTGCCCCCTGGCCGATCTTGATTTCAATGCCGGCGCCGGCGTTGAGATAATCTTTATGCACCCCGAAACGCCCGGATGCCACCTGCACGATGGTATTAGGTCCATAGCAGTAGAAATCCTCGTGTAGGCCGCCTTCACCGGTATTATAATAGATCCCAAGCTCTTTTGCCGCACGCGCAAGGCTTGCGTGCGCATTGTAGCTGATGGAGCCGTAGCTCATCGCCGAAAACATGATCGGCACCGAAAGTTCGAGACGCGGCGGACGTTTGGTCACCAGTTCGCCGTTTTCATCACGGGTAATGGTGCTGGGCTTTTTACCGAGGAACACTCTGGTTTCCATCGGTTCACGCAGCGGGTCGATGGAAGGGTTCGTGACCTGCGAAGCGTTGATGAGAATTTTATCCCAATACACCGGATAGTTTTGCGGGTTGCCCATACTCGACAGCAGCGCACCGCCGGAATCCGCCTGACGGTAAATCTCTTTGATGGTCTGCGCCGACCAGTTGCCGTTTTCGCGGAAGGTATTGTCCGATTTCACAATTTTCAACGCATGCGTCGGACAAATGGTGACACAGCGCTGGCAGTCGACGCATTTGCTGTTATCGGCAATCATGCGTCCGTATTCTTCACTATAATGATGCACCTCGTTGGCACACTGTCGTTCACAGGCGCGGCAGGCAACGCACTGATCGGCATTCCGGACAACTTCAAATTCCGGAAAAATATAATTAAGCGGCATAATGCTTCTTCCTTTCTTTATGCTTGTTGATCGAGGGACAAAATCACCGGCTGGCCGCCTTTGGGTGCCCAGATTTTATCCACATCCGGACAGATGGCGCGGATGGCGCATTCTTCACTGGCAATATAGGTGCGGTTTCCTTTTTCACCGACCACCAGGCTGCGCAGTTTGAGACGGTCGTTGAGCGCCATCAGCCCGCCTTCGTAACCCAAAAGAATGGAGAACGGTCCGGTAATGAGCAGGCTGGAGAACACATCCCGCAGATAGATATTCTTTTCGCGTTCTTTTTCCGGCATCGCGGCAATCGTCTGCCAGAACGGCGCGGCCACGACGTTTGCCGCTTCCTGAAGCGTGAGTTGTTTCTGGCGGATCAGATAATCAAACATATAGGCAATGACTTCGGTATCGGTCAAGAGCGTACATTTATATCCTGCCGATTCCATGTAGTTGCGGTTCGCGTCATAAGAAGAAATTTCACCGTTATGCACTACGCTCATCCCTAAAATATCAAACGGATGGGCGCCGCCCCACCAGCCGGGCGTATTGGTCGGGTAACGGCCGTGCGCGGTCCAGCAATAGCCTTCATATTCTTCCAGGCGGAAGAAATCGCCGACATCTTCCGGAAAACCGATCGCCTTAAAGCAGCCCATATTCTTGCCGCTGGAAAAGACGTTGGCGCCTTTGATCTTATCATTGATATGAAGCACGCAGCGGCGGGTGAAATTTTCTTCCTCCAGCTGGCTTTCCACCAATTTTGATTGCAGCGGAATCACAAAATAACGCCAGATCATCGGTTCATCGGTAATGTTCTTATTCTTGCGCACCGGAATTTTCGAAAGATCCGCAATATCAAAGTGACGTTCCAAAAACATTTCGCATTCGTGTTTGGCGTCGAGCGAATCATAAAAGATATGAAACGCATAGTAATCCTTATACTGGGGATAAATCCCGTATCCCGCAAAGCCGCCCCCTAAACCATTGGAACGATCGTGCATGACTGCAATGGATTTGACAATCTCCCATCCGTTAATCTTTTCTCCGGTACGGTCAAAAATACCGGAAATCGCACATCCTGCCGGAATGCGGTAGCCATTCTCGCCTTCTCTGCGCATCCTAAAGCTCCTCCTTTATCGAATTTGCAAGTTTGACAGATGAAAAATTCATATTATCCTCTACATGTATTCTGCCAAGCTCGAAGAAAAACAAAAAGACGCCTGTTTTATGACTGCAATTCGGATTAAAACAGCGGCCAGAAGGCCGCCGTCCGCAATCATAAAACAGACGTCTTTGTCTCTTTTGCATTATTATATTCTCTTCAATTCACTTTGTCAAGCACTTCACGCGATCAGCGGCTATAAATTCGTCATTTCATGAAATTGTTTAAAAATCCATCACGAAAACAAGCTATTTTTGCAAGTGTCTCATAAAGTCTTGCAAATTCTTGGAAAAACTATTGACAAATCCATGGGGTGATGTTACACTAATCTACGTTGACAGCAAAGGCGCTGTGGGATGGATTGAATTCTCACAGCGCCTTTCTTCATAACAGACAAATCGGGAGGTATACGTATGAGCAATGTTTCCGAACTTTTCGGCTCTATGGTCTTTAATGATAAGGTCATGCGCGAAAAATTGCCGAAAAACACCTACAAAGCGCTGAAACAAACCATCAAACTCGGACAGCCGCTGGATATTTCCATGGCAAACGAAGTGGCACACGCCATGAAAGAATGGGCGATCGAAAAAGGAGCAACCCATTACACGCATTGGTTTCAGCCGCTGACCGGAATCACCGCCGAAAAACACGACAGCTTCATTGAACCGGTCGAAGGCGGCGGCGTGATTTTGGAATTTTCCGGCAAAAACCTCATCAAAGGCGAACCGGATGCTTCTTCTTTCCCGTCGGGCGGTCTGCGCGCGACTTTTGAAGCGAGAGGCTACACCGCTTGGGACCCGACCTCTTACGCCTTTATTAAGGAAAACACCTTGTACATTCCGACTGCGTTCTGCTCGTACAGCGGCGAAGTGCTCGACAAAAAGACCCCGCTGCTCCGTTCGATGGAAGTGGTTGGAAAATCCGCTACCCGTATTTTAAATTTGCTGGGTGTGAGCGTTTCGGGTGTGAACACCACCGTCGGTCCGGAACAGGAATACTTCCTCATCGACCGCGAGATGTATGACCAGCGCGACGACCTGATCTACTGCGGCAGAACGCTCTTTGGTGCAAAACCGCCGAAAGGTCAGGAACTCGACGACCATTACTTTGGTGCCATCAAACCGCGCGTCTCTGCTTACATGAAAGATCTGGACGAAGAACTCTGGAAACTGGGCATTTACGCAAAAACCAAACACAACGAAGTGGCTCCGTCGCAGCACGAACTGGCGCCGATCTTCTCTTCCACCAACGTCGCAACCGACCACAACCAGCTGACGATGGAAATGATGAAGAAGGTCGCCAAAAAACATGGACTGGCTTGCCTGCTTCATGAAAAACCGTTCGAAGGCATCAACGGTTCCGGCAAACACAACAACTGGTCGCTGTCCACCAGCGAAGGCGTCAACCTCCTGGATCCGGGCAAAGAACCGTACAAAAACACCAAGTTCCTCCTCTTCCTCGCCGCTGTTATCAAGGCTGTGGATGAATATCAGGATCTTTTGCGTGTATCCGTTGTTTAGGCCGGAAACGATAACCGTATGGGTGCGAACGAAGCTCCGCCGGCAATCATTTCGATGTTCTTGGGCGACGAACTGACGGCAGTTCTCAACGCCATCGAAACCAAGACCGAATACTACGGTCAGCCGGAAATGAAAATGGCGATGAACGTTGCTGTTTTGCCGGACTTCACCAAAGATACCACCGACCGCAACCGTACTTCTCCGTTTGCGTTCACCGGCAACAAATTTGAATTCCGTTCGCTGGGCTCCACCCAGTCGATTGCTGACCCGAACATTGTCCTGAACACCATCATTGCAGAAGAATTGGATCAGTTTGCGGATTACATCGAATCCCACGTCAACGAAGGCAAAGATCTCAACAAAGTGCTTTACCATCTGGTGCGCAAAACGCTCAAAGAACATAAGCGCATCATTTTCAACGGCGACGGCTATTCGGAAGAATGGGTACAGGAAGCGGAAAGACGCGGCCTGTTGAACATGAAGACCACCGTCGATGCTCTGCCGTCCTTCAAAGCAGAAAAGAATGTACAGCTCTTTGCCAAACACGGCATCTACACCAAAGAAGAAGTCTATTCGCGCTATGAAGTCATGATGGAAAACTACAACAAGCTCATGCACATCGAAGCGCTGACGATGCTGGAAATGGCAAAACGCGATTATCTGCCGGCTGTTTGTGCCTATGTCAACGAACTTGCTTCGACGGTTGCCACCAAAAAAGCCGTTTGCGACTGCCTCGACTGCACCGCAGAACTGGAAGTGGCCAAAAAGCTCTCTTCCCTGTCCGCAGACATTTACAAAGCGACCGAAGCATTGGACGAAGCGATGGCCAACATGCCGACCGATGATGAAACGGCAGAAGGCGTTTACTACCGCGATGTGGTGATTCCGAAGATGGACGCGCTGCGTGCAGCAGTGGACGAAGCGGAAACGATGACTTCGTCGGAATACTGGCCGGTACCGTCTTACGGCGACATGCTGTTCAGCGTATAACACGCCAGGCTTTCACATACTATTGATTGAGGGATTTTATGCACAAAGGAGTGCTGGAATGGAGTTCCATTCCAGCACTCCTTTTTTCTTTTTTCTCCAGTGGGGACGGAGAAGAAAGAGGTAAAAACAACACAGAAAAGGGGTATTCTTATGACGCAAGAAATTTTTGACGTCCTGAACGGTCAAATCTTTGCGGTCTGGTTTTTAATCGGCACCGCACTGGTGTTCTGGATGCAGGCAGGCTTTGCCATGGTGGAAACCGGCTTTACGAGGGGTAAAAACGCCGGCAACATCATCATGAAAAACCTGATGGACTTTTGTATCGGTACCGTCATGTTCATCGCCATCGGCTTTGGGCTGATGCTGGGAGAAGACTTGGTTGGTCTGATCGGTAAACCGGGATTTGACATCTTTACGGCTTACGAAAGCTTCAACTGGTCGAATTTTGTCTTTAACCTGGTGTTCTGTGCAACGGCAGCGACCATCGTTTCCGGTGCGATGGCAGAACGAACCAAATTCCTCTCCTACTGCATCTATTCGGCAGTCATCTCCGCTTTGATTTATCCGGTCGAAGCGCACTGGATCTGGGGCGGCGGCTGGCTTTCGCAGATCGGTTTCCACGATTTTGCCGGTTCCTGCGCGATTCACATGGTCGGCGGCATCTGTGCACTGATCGGTGCGAAAATTCTTGGGCCGCGCATTGGCAAATTCAAAACCGACGCTTCGGGCCGTATCTTTAAAGTCCATGCCTTTCCGGGGCACAACCTCCCCATCGGCGCATTGGGTGTGTTCATCCTCTGGCTCGGCTGGTACGGTTTCAACGGTGCTGCTGCTACTTCGGTCGAACAGCTTGGTTCCATCTTCCTGACCACCACGGTTGCACCGGCTGTTGCCACTGTCGTGTGCATGATTTTCACCTGGATCAAATATGGCAAACCGGACGTTTCAATGTGCTTGAACGCTTCGCTGGCTGGTCTGGTCGGCATCACCGCATCGTGCGACGTCACCGATTGCTTTGGTTCGATTGTCATCGGCGCTGTTTCCGGCGTGCTCGTCGTATTCGGCGTTTGGCTGATGGACTACAAGCTTCGCGTGGATGACCCGGTTGGCGCTGTCGCTGTTCACTTCATGAATGGTATCTGGGGCACGCTCGCGGTTGGCTTATTCGCCACTACCTCCGCTCCGGGCAATGATACGCTGGTCGGCTTGTTCTACGGCGGCGGACTGAAACTGCTTGGTTTGCAGATCATCGGTGTGCTGGCAGTAGGCGCATGGACGGCAGTAACCATTACCATTACCTTTTTGATCATCAAAGCAACCGCAGGCCTTCGCGTTTCCAAAGAAGAAGAAATTGCGGGCCTGGACAGCACCGAACACGGGCTGCCGAGTGCTTACGCGGGCTTTGTACAAAACGTCCCCACCATTCTCACGACTTCCGACAAAGAAGATCTGGCTGCTGGTGTGGTAACGCCTGACGTTGCCGTTCCGGTAGAAAAAATCTCCACGATTCGCACCAACACAAGCGAGGCGGCACAGCCCATCTCCAAAGTGGTTGTCCTCGCCAAGCAAAGCCATTTTGAAGAACTCAAAACCGCGCTGGAAGGCATTGGCATCACCGGCATGACCGTCACCAACGTCATGGGCTGCGGCATTCAGAAAGGTGCGCCGGAATATTACCGCGGCGTTCCGGTAGAAGCAACCCTGTTGCCGAAGATCAAAGTCGAAATCGTTGTCTGCAAAGTACCGGTGGATCTGGTTGTAGATACCGTGAAAAAGGCACTGTACACCGGACACATCGGCGACGGCAAGATCTTCATCTACAACGTCGAAAATGTCATCAAAGTGCGTACCGGTGAAGAAGGATACGACGCTTTGCAGGACGACTAATTTATTTGCTTTCTTCTACTCTACTATATCCTCTACAACAGGGAATCCCCGGTCGACATCGACCGGGGGTTTTCCCTTTCTCTATTCGAAAAAAGCCCTGCCATTTCGGCAGGGCTTTCAACGTATCAACGATTACAGGTGCGGATGAATCCGCCGAAAATAAAGGGTAATCAAGCGGGACATTGCCAAATCATATAGGCCAAACACCACATTCCCGAGCAGAAGGAGCAGCAGCGGGCCATAAGTAAACGCCGAAAGCTCGGCCATCAGTTCACCCATTCCCAATACCCAAATGAGCAGCCAGTACGAAACCAGCACACAGGCATTAAAGATCAGGAATTTTCCGATCCACTCCAGAACGGGATTGTGCTGTGTTTCCAGCTTCGCCTTTAAGATGGGATAAATCCCAAAAAAGCAGACAAACAGCACCGCCGCCTCGCGATTGGGCACCAACAAAAGCCCCAAAATGGATGCCGCGCCCCAACTGAGAAGCGCATACCGAATGCCAAATTCTGCAACCAGCGGAACCAGCATCAACCCGGCAATCGCCGGAATGCTGTATTCCATCGTTGGAAGCACCGTACTAAACAGCAAAATGACCACCGCCAATGCGGTGCAGATCCCGCCAAACGCTACTTTTTTTGCCGGTTTCATCCAATGCCTCCCATCAGCAGCAGGAAATCAAGTCACCGCCCATGCATTCACAGCAGCAGTCGGCACAAATCAAGCCGGAACACAAATCACAGGAATTGCATTCTCCGCCGCCGTTGGTGCGGTAGGGGTTTTGCTGATAACCACCCTGCGTACCGAAATTCCCCTGACGCTGCCAAGTCATGCGATTGAGCGCGGCACGGTATTCCGGATTGTTGGGGTTTAATTTACAAGCAGCCGAAAAATGATTCATCGCGTCTTCCAGCCATCCGCGGGAATAATAAATGCTCCCTTTGAGGAAATACCATTCCGCATCGCGGTTGGCAAGCGGCGTGCCGTCGAGCACTTCTTCCGCTTCGGTCAGGCGGTTTTGCTGAATCATACGCCGCACATCGTAAAAAGATGACTGACTCTGTCCGCCGTAGGACTGCTGCTGATAGCCGTAGCTCTGCTGACCATAGCTCTGTTGGCCGTACGACTGCTGACCATAGGCGTACTGTCCGCCCGATTGACCGGCGCGTTTTTTGCGCTCATCCATAATCTGATCGTAAGCGGCATTGACTTCGGACATCTTTTCCTCCGCTACTTCCCGCAGCGGACTTTCCGAATAATTGTCCGGATGATATTTTTTCGCCAGTTCGCGGTACGCGGATTTGATTTCATCATCCGTTGCCGACGCCTGCACGCCCAACACTTCATAAGGATTCATCATGTTTGTTCATTCCCTCATTCTTCTTAAAAACGTTCCAACCACGTCTTTTTCTGTTCTTTTTGTGCCCGCTGCAGCACCCGTTCGATTCCCTGCGGAAAACCAAGATAGATGATATTTTGCAAAATACTGCGAAAACGCCGCAGGGTAAGAAGTTCAAATGCCTCCGCAAGCTGCCCCACCGTCAAAGAAAGCGTTTCCTTGGCATAGGTGCGAATCGCTTGAAAATCGGGCGTTTCCTTTGCAGGAAGCCGGGCCAGATACACATTATAGTCGCCGCTTTTGGCGTCGTCCTCCAAATCGTCCAGCGCATCCATTAAATACACATAGCGCCCGGTCAAATAACCGATTCTGGAGAGCACCAGTTTCTGCGCGGTATCTTCCGTCAACGCGGCAAAATAGCCGGCAAGCACCTGTGCCGTCGGTTCCGCCGCCCGGTCGATGCTGGTGCACCGCGCCGCTTCCACCTCTTTTTGCCGGAGAAGGTACGTTTCCGTCAGCGTTTCCAATTCGGGAAATCGTTTGGCGGCTTTCTTCTTTTTGCGCCGCATCCACGGCAGCAAAAGCCCCGCCAGCAGGCGTTTCAAAAAACCGGCATCCTGAAGATTGTCCCGAAGCTT
>CALXIC010000234.1 GCA_944388265.1 uncultured Clostridia bacterium
GGCGCTTTGGCAGAGGGTGTCACAAACAGCTCGTGTGCGCAGGAAAACATCAGCTGATCGAAAAAGTTGCGGGCTTCCTGCTGCCCCTGTTCGGTCAGCAGATCGTCCATGTCCGCGGACAAGCCCCGCACCACCTTCATGCCCAAATCCAGGCAGTTTTCCTCCACATAGCGGTGAGCCGTCACATCATAAAAATGTTTGGAGGTGGTAATCTGGCTGGCAAATTTGCCGGAGAGGTTTACTCCATCCCCTTTGATGAGTTCAAACAGCCGGTGCAGCTGATAGGGTGCGATGAAGGTATAGACCGGATAGGAAAAAAGCAGCAAGTCCGCCTGTTCCAATTCCTCACGCAGCGGGGCAAACTCTTTTTCATAGCTTTTGATGCGCTGTCCCACCGGCAAAACGGTAAAGGTGTGTTCGGGATGCAGCGCCTGCAAATACAAAGCGGTGTGCACCGTGGTGGAATGGTTTCCCTTGGGACTGGCGTTTAAGACAAGAATCTTCATACTTCTTCCTCCAATTCATCCAGCAGCCGGCGATACCAGCCAATTTCAAATTCGGCGGCAGCAATGCCGTAAGCAATGGTATATCCCTGAAATCGCAGCACCTGCTGCCAATCGGGTCTTTGTGGGAGCACTTGCTGCTCGATCGCGTGAAAAGAATCCTGGATGGCGCAGAGCACCGCCTTGGCTTCTTCCATCTGATGAAGATAATCCCGGATGGCATTCAGCCGTTCCTGTGGTTTGGCAAATCCGGCGAAAAACAGCCGGGACAGCTCCATATTCTTCACCTTATCCGCCCGCATCGGTTCTGCAACCCAAACCGAAAAAGCAGATTTTCCGGCATCGGTGATGGAAAATACCTTTTTACGCCGCTTGCCGTTCGTTTCCATACTGGCGGTGATTTTGCCCTCTTTCTCCAATTTTGAAAGCGCCGTCTGTACGCTCCCGGCACTGTGCGAACAAATCAGGGAAAGATTTTTCTTCATAAACTGCTGCAGCTCATATCCCGTCATGGGCGAAAGCATCAAGAGTCCTAATATCAGATATTCCATAACGCTCTCCAATCTCTCTATTAGAGATAATATAAACCCAAACGAGCGTTTTGTCAATCGAATCCCAACGTTTGGCTCATACAAAACACGAATGGCTCAGCATTCCGCTGAGCCATTCGTGTTTGTAGCATTCATTCGATTTTTAGCTTATCCCTGATTGGGGTAACACTTGAGTTATTCGCTCTTTTCAAGCAGGACTTTGTTTATTCCGCCTTGGTGAGTTTGACCAGCAGCACACCATGGGTGGGAATCACACCATGCACCGCCTCTGTTTCAACACCCAAATCCGCATGATTCCACAAATCATACACGCGATAGCTTCCCTCCATTTCCAGTGCACGAAAGGTGACCTGCAAATCCATCGGCAGATTATGGGTGTTGAAGATGGCCGCATAGACACTGCCGTCTTCATCAAAGCTCTTCCACACAATATACTGGCCATTGTCGCCGGTGCGGGCAATCTGCTTCGCTCCATAAGAGTGCTTCAAAATCCGAAGAACGTCGGGATTCGTCAATAACTCCAAGGTAAACGCATCGTTGTCTCTGAGTTCTGCCCCAACCATCAGCGGAGAGCGGAACATGCACCACAAAGTGAGCATCATTTTCTGTTCATCCTGGGTAAATCTGGTGTAGCGCGGTTCGGTCATGCCATGTTCGTTGCCCCGAATGTTGATGTGCCCCACCGGCAGCATATCGCAATCCGGCCAGCATCCCGGTTTCACGTAAGGGCTCCACACATCGCAGCGCTCAAACATGGCCTGAAGATCGCTCCATTCGTCCCAATAGTCGCCGGTCATGCGCCACATGTTGGCGTTTTTCGACAGATGTTCCATCTGTTTGACGTCCGCCGGTCCGGGAGACAGGCTCAAAACAATGTCTCTGCCGCAGCGGTCGATGGCGTGACGAATGAGTTCAATTTCCCTTTTGGCGGAATAGAGGTCATGCGGTTTGAAGAAGGTGTTGCAGATATCGTCCACCTTGACAAAATCCACACCCCAGGACGCGTACAGTTCAAACAGCGAATCATAATATTCCTGCGCGCCACGGACATTGGGATTGACCCCATACATATCGGTATTCCACGAACAAACCGAAAAGCGCTGCGCAATTTGTCTGGCAGTCACGTCGGTTCCTTTGATCGGCGTATTGGCATGCACAGCCTGTCTCGGAATCCCGCGCATGATGTGAATGCCGAATTTCAACCCCATGTCATGAATCTTTTGGGCAATGATCGAAAAGCCTTTGCCGTCCGCGGCAGACGGAAAACGCTTGACCGACGGAACCAGCCGGGAATATTCATCCATTTCCAGCGGAACAAAATCGCGGTATTCGGTGGAAACGGCATCCGGCTCATACCACTGAATATCACAAACCACATATTCCCAGCCATACGCTTTCATGTACTTCGCCATGTATTCCGCATTGCCGAGCAGTTCTTCTTCCGTAACCGATGCACCGTAGCAGTCCCAGCTGTTCCATCCCATCGGGGAGTCGCTGCAAATAAATTCTTGTCTTTCATCTTTATCATTCTCCTTTATGGATCATAACGGGTGCTTGTTCGCCCGCTTGCGCCATTCGACGAAGAAGTGCTTCCCGAAGCTGTTGTTTGACCGGCTAGTAAGAAGCATCTTCGATGAGATTTTTACTTTCGGTAGGGTCCTTTTCCAAATCAAACAGATACTGTTCTTCATAAACCGTACTGTCTGCAAATTCACTGAAAAGATATTCTTCCCGCTCCACCGCTGACAGGCTGTTTAAAAACTCATCGGAATACTTTCCGGGTTCCCGATATACTTTCGGCTTTTTGTCCGGTGCCGTGATGGTATATTTGTATCGTTTGGTGCGAATGCCGCGCGATACTTCCTGTTCGCTGATTTGGAAAAAGACTTCTTTCTGCCAATCCTTGGAGTGATTCCTCAAATCCTGCAGCGGCAATTCCTCCGGACAGCCGATGGAGGAAAGTCCGGCAAAGCGCATCAATGTGGACGGCAGATTGATCAAGCTGACCATCTCATCCAGCACTTTCCCGCCGACTAATTCGCCGCCTTTGACCCCCTTGATGATGAGCGGCACATGCAAACAGCTGTCAAAGCACTGGCGTTTATATTCCCCGTCTCTGGTGCGGAAATGGCTGCCGTGGTTGGAAGCATAAATGATCACGGTGTCGTCGTAAATGCCCTGTGCTTTCAGCACATCGACAAAACGCCCCAGATTGTAATCCAAGCTATGGCATTGTCCCAAATAATCCGGGTAGTTCTCTCTCCAGTCACCGGCCCGTTCCCGGCATACCAAATCCAAAGTCGGTTCATAGTCTGCAAACTTCTGCTTGGAGCCGATCGGTCCTTCGTAGCAGTTGTGGTCGTTTTGATGGTGGGGCTCGATGTATGAAACCATGAGGAAAAACGGTTTTTCCGATTGCTTCTTCCTTAAATAATGAATCGCATAGTGGGTGATGCAGTCGGCACGGTAGCCGATAAAGTCCAGGCGCTCATTCTCCATGCCATAGACGGTACCGTCGTATCCATGGGAAGTAAATTCCAGCAAATCGGAAGCCACCCAGTAGTCCCGATATCCGCCCCGGCGTTCCATCGGAATCGCCGTGGTTTGATAATCCACACCATGTCTTCTTCCGCTTGCCAGATGCCATTTGCCGACATAGACCGTTTAGTATCCCGCAGCAGAAAAGCGCTTGGCGATGGTATCTGCATCCAGCGGAAGCGGTTCATCGTTTCGATAACATCCCGTTTGGGTCGCGTACAATCCGGTCTGCAAGCAGGCTCTCGCCGGTCCGCATACCGGCTGGCAGGTGTACGCATTCGAAAAAAGCGCCCCTTCTTTCGCCAGTTGATCCAAGTTGGGCGTTACCGGCAATTTTTGCCCATAACACCCCATGGTATCCGGCCGCTGCTGATCGGAAAAAAGAATAGGATGTTTGGTTGTTTCATGTTGCAATCTCCTCTCGTTTGATCGTTGACAATGCAAATTTTTTCCGCTATTATTTTTATAACAATAAACATAACCGGGTGATTACGAATGAGTATTACGCTAAAAGATGTTGCTGATTACGCAGGCGTTTCCATGAGCACCGTTTCCCGTGTCATCAATCAAAAAGGAAACATCAGTGAAAAAACAGTGCAAAAGGTGGAACAAGCCATTGCGCAGTTGATGTACAAGCCTTCACAGACAACCGAACTGCTGCGCCGCCAATCCTATCGCATCGCGGTCTTTGCTCCGAGCAATGCGAATTTGGAGGAAGAGGGTTCCCATGTCATCGTTGATGTGAGCGCTGTCGTGGCTAAAATCGAAAAACATGAGCATATTCCGTTTGTCACTACCCTGCATTTCCCGTAAAATCTAAGAAAAAACCATAT
>CALXIC010000235.1 GCA_944388265.1 uncultured Clostridia bacterium
CATGGTCCAATAATGGTTATCTTGCCTGTGTCTAAAATAATTTTAATTTCTCTTTACCTCCGTAAACATTATTGTTTTTTATGTGACCAATAATGTACACATTTTCGTTCTTTAAAGAAACATAAAAAAGCACCCGTTTTCATGCTAAAAAACAGGTGCTTTACCGTTCTATTTCATTGAAAGAAAAAGTGTACATTATCAACTCAAATTAATAATAAACAAATTCATTCATTATGTCAAGTGTTATTTGTTTATTTCTTTCAAATTGAGAATCAATTCTTCCAGCAGACGTTTCGGTACATGATGAACGTCCTGTGCATCGCGGTAATAGGAGACTTCTCCCCCTTCGGCGTCTTCCAACACAATGGTTTCATCCGGTTTTCCCAAGGCGACCACCAATTCCGGCTGAAGCGTATCCGGCAGTGAAAACTCTTTTAAGATGGCATCATGATCAAAGCTGCCAATCATAATTCCGCCGAGCCCCTGTTCCACTGCACCCAAAAGCAGCGTCTGCGCCGCAATGCCGACATCCTTTAAGAACGGCGTCGGATTTTGCGCAATCGTACGGTCAATGAAAATCACGACATATGCCGTGGGCCGATGCCCTTCGTAGGGCAAATGCAGATGCGATAATTTCCCCGCCCACTTGGTATAAGGAAAAATTTTGGCGTTTTCCTCAGGTGTGTTGGTAACCAAAAATTTGAGCGGCTGCAAATTCGTCGAAGACGGCGTCAGCCGCACGCACGAAAGCAACCGATAGAGTTGTTCGCTTGTCACCGATACCGATTCATCATAGCCGCGGTAACTGCGGTTTTTTCGCACCAATTCTTCCAAATAGCTCATCATACTTCCTCCAATCCTCGAGTGTACAAAAACAAATTGCGGCAAGTTTGACGAAGCATCTCGGGTGCACGATGCTTTGCTTCTTCCAAAGTTATCATCGGCTGATTGATGCCAAATACCGCTGTGACCCCCTCTTGATAAACGGCATCCAGCGATCCTTCAAAATCACCGACCAAAGCAACGACCGGCACACCCAATTTCTTTGCCCGGCGAGCCACCCCGATGACCACTTTTCCGCCAAGGCTCTGTGCATCCAGTCGTCCTTCCCCCGTGATGATCAAATCAGCATCGGATGCCAGGGTTTCAAAAGAAATCAAATCGAGCACCGTCTCGATACCGGGTTTTAAACTTCCGCCCAGCAATGCGGCAATACCGCCGCCCATACCGCCGGCGGCACCGGCGCCGGGCAAATCCACGACCGATTTTCCCAAACAGCGGCAAATCACCTCATCAAAATGACGAAGTCCTTCGTCCAGCAGTTTTACTTGGTCGTCCGATGCTCCCTTTTGCGGAGCAAATACGAAGGCCGCTCCCTGCGGGCCATAGAGCGGGTGATCGATATCACACATGGCGGTCACGGTACATTCCTTCAACAAGTCCACCGCTTGCGATACCTCCACCGATTGAATTTGGCAAAGCGTATTGCCGCTAGGCACAAACGCCTGTCCTTTCTCATCCAAAAACTCAACGCCCAGTGCGGCGGCCATTCCACAACCGGCATCATTTGTAGCGCTTCCGCCAAGTCCCAGCACCAACTGTTTAGCACCGTGCAAAACGGCATGGCGCATCAATTCCCCGACGCCAAATGTTGTTGCCGTACCGGGATTGAGACGGCCCTCCGCCAAAGGAAGTCCGGCAGCCTTCGCCATTTCAATGATGGCCGTATCCTGATGGCGTACATAAAAGGTGGAAACCGGTTCGCCAAACGGACCGGAAACCGTAAGCCAAACACGTTTCGCCCCCAGCGCTTCTTCAAAGCATTCGGCGGTTCCCTCACCGCCATCCGCCACCGGAATTGCCCGCACGGAGGAAGACGGAAATTGCCGAAGCCACTCTTCCTGCACGATGGCGCCGATCTGAGCGGAAGTCAGCGAGCCTTTAAAGGAATCGGACAACACCAAACATTTTTTCATGGGATATCCTCCCCGAAATAACGTTCAAACTGCTCCTCGGCATAGGCTTTGACCGCCGCCTCCATCGCACGATAGCGTGTAAGCATCTCTTTTCCCCGTTCGGTCACCCGGCTGCTGCCGCCGCTGGCACCGCCGCTGACCGCTTCCAGCAATGGAAATCCCAAATCATGTTCTGCACGGCGCAGAATCTTCCACGCCTTAGAATACGCCATTCCCATTTCCCGGCATGCCGCACTGATCGAACCGGTACGCTCTACCCGCTCCATCAGCTCTGCAATCCCGGGACCAAAATATTTTTCTTCCCGAAAGAGACGAATACGCAAATCAAAATGCACCGGTACCGATTCACTCATGGCTGCACGCCTTCCTTTCTGCTGCAAGAATCCCTGAATGCTGCAAAATCGCTTCCAGCACCCCGCCGCCAATGGCACGAGCCTTATCCGACACGGTATGACAATAAGCCGAAACATCCCGCGGATCGACGTCGCCGGATTTCATTCCCTGATGCACGACCACACCGTCTTGAAGCAGTCCGCGCACGACACCGGAAATCTGACTGCACATGGGCGTTTGATCGACCTCGCCAACCACTTCGCCGGCTGTGACCTTCGCCCCAATCGACACCAACCCGTGAAATACGCCATCGCAGGGTGCGCGCAAAATCCGTTCCGCGGTATAGCCGCCAATATTGCCAGGAATGCCGGTATTGGGCTGTGCACTGCCCTGCCAGATGCAGCGTCCCAGATCGTGTCCGCGTCTGGTTTCAATGACACAATGGCAGTCGACGCCTGCGGTAAACCCCGGTCCGACGCCGATCACCGTCGGCGCATCGGTCTTTTGCGTGCCGCAGTTGTATTTGGCTAAAATCGCATCCACCAGCACATCAGGATTCATCGCCGCACGAATCGATGCTTTTTCATCGACCAACACGGCCAAATATCCCTGTTCCCACGCCGCTTTCACCTCTTCATACGAGGTACAGCGCAGCGCTTTGCGATCCTCCACCACGGCTTGTCCTTCATAAACGGCCGGTGAAAAAGCCACCGTGCGGCGCACCGTCGTGGGTACCGCCGTTTCCGTCATGGCAACCAAAAAACCAGCGTGAGAAAGCCGTAAGGCAATCCCGCTGGCAAGATCGCCCGCTCCACGAATCAATACTTTCATCTTCCTCGATTCCTTTCTTCTTCCGACGCGGATACTGCAAACACCGCGCCCCGTCCTGTCATGGCACGAGCGGCTTGTCCTGCCAACGCCAACCGCTCGGGGGTATCTGCCTGGCTCAGCACGCGTATATAGGTGCGATTTCCTACCCCTTTGCGCTGTCCCCACTCAGAGGAAAGAAGCGCCGCCATCCATCCGGGAGTCACTCCTTGATCCAATTCATCCGGCAAGTCCAGCTGTTCCGATCGGAAAACCACCTCGTGCACAGGATGCCCCAAAGCCGACAATCCACCCACCGCAATGACCAGAGAAGTCCAATCCGGAAGGACCGGCTCCCCTTCCCGCGGCACCTTCAGCGGATGCCGCTTGGCTCCGTCCGCTTCCAACAGCATCAAATCAGCCGCATCACGAAGCGCCAACAATTCTTCCGGCGGCGGAGAAGACAATTTCCCCGCCGCAGAAGGAATCCCGTAGACCACCAACGAATGTTTTTGAAGCAGCCGGCGTGCATCCGCCGCGGATGCTGCGACAACGGCATCCGTCGGGCACATAATATGCGTCGTGGTGCTGACCAGCACCCGTTTGAAGCGTGCCCATTCATCCGCCAATGCAAACAGCAGCGTCGTTTTTCCCCCGCCGCCTACCAGACAAACGGTTTCCCCCAACGTGATCCCAAATGCCTGTATCAGCGAAACACAAGGTTTCCATTGTTGATCGACCCATTCACAGCACCGCATGACGTCTCTTCCTTTCTGATGTCCAGTATAACAGAATCGTGAAAAATCGGCAAGATTATCCAAGTGCAACGTCCAAAAGCATCATGACCCAAAATCCGAAAATGGTAAAGAGTGTTCCCGACAGCGGCTGTTTTTCGGTAATCGCGGCGGGCAGCAATTCCTGAATCACTACCACGAGCATGGCGCCGGCCGCTGCCGACAACAGCCACGGAAGCCAAGCTTCCAGCCAAGGTGCTAACAGCACCATCCCCATCCCAAACAACGGTTCCACCACACCGGACAGTGCCCCGGCGGCAAACGCCGTGCGCCGTTTCATGCCCTCCTGATAGAGCGGCAAAGAAATGGCCGCACCTTCTGGAAAATTTTGAATCCCGATGCCAAGCGCCAAGGCGGCCGCCGCGGCAAACTGCTCCACACCCGAACCGGCAAGCGCAAATGAAAGTCCAACCGCCATTCCTTCGGGAATGTTGTGCAGGGTTACCGCCAACACCAGCAGCACCGTTTGCCGATGGTCGCGGTTCCAAAGGAGATTCATTTTTTCATCCAAAAATCGTCCCATCCACACAATCAAAGCAACTCCCAAAAGCAGCCCGCCGCCGGTAACCAGCCAGGGGACACTCCCCAAACGCGTTGCCTGCTCGATGGCCGGAAGCAGCAAGCTAAATACCGATGTCGCCATCATGATCCCGGCCGCAAAGCCCATCATTCCTTTTTGAAAATGTGCCAATCGATTCCCAGGAAAAAAACAAACACAAGCTGCCCCCAGCACCGTCATCAAACAGGTAAAGCCGGTTCCCAGCGCAGCTCCTACAAAATCAGACACCCCAAACTCCCTCCTCTGCGATAGCACATTCTATGTCAAAGGACGAAAAAGCGTGAAAAAAGCGGTGTGCAGCCAAGCCACACACCGCTTTTAAAAATATTAATCCTTCATACCGGAAAGAGCAACGCCCTTTACAAATGCGTCCTGTGCACACAGGAATGCAATCAGAACCGGCAAAATCGAAATGAAGCAGGATGCCATCAACAGACACCAGTCCGTCTGATACAGACCGCGAAGGTTTGCAAGACCGATCGGGAGCGTGTATTTACGCGCATCCGTGATGTAAATCAACGGGCTGAAGTAGTCGTTCCACGTACCCATGAAGCAGAAGATTGCCAAGGTAGCGATACTGGAACCAGCTAGCGGGAGCATAATCTTGAAGAAGATACCAAACGGGCTGCAGCCGTCGATACGAGCGGCTTCCATCAGCGAGTTCGGAACGCTGACAAAGAACTGACGCAGCAAGAAGGTACCGAATGCCGAAACCATCGGCGGGATCATCAGTGCCCAGTGCGTACCAGCCAAACCCACTCTGGTCATCGTCAGGAAGTTCGTGATGGTTGTGATATGGAACGGAACCATCATCGTTGCCAAATATGCCACAAAGATCTTGTCGCGTCCCGGGAAATGAAGTTTTGCAAAGCAGTAACCTGCCATACAGGAAGTCAATACCTGGAAGAACACAACCCACGCCGAAACTTTGACCGAGTTCATAAAGTAAAGCACAAAGTCAAAACGGCTGTTGAGTTTGGTATACGCTTCAAAGTTCAGATAACTACCGAAAAGTTTCGGCGGCATCAGCCATACTTCCGCCGGCGGCTTCAAAGAAGTACCGATCATCCAGAGAAACGGCACCAGCATGGTGATCGAACCGAGGATCAGGATGATGTGAAGGATAATGTGATTGCGCAGTTTGCGCGCTTTATTGCTTTTTCCAATTGTTTCAGCCACCATTATTCCCTCCTATCAATAGAATCCTTCGGTGCTGCCCTTGCTGAATTTCATATTCAGAATCGTCAACGCCATGACGATAAAGAACATCAAATAAGCAATCGCAGATGCATAACCGAGCTGGAAGTACTTAAATGCATTCTGATACAGATAGTGAACCAGAACCGAAGACGAACGGCCAGGACCACCGTCAGTCATCATCGAAACCGCATCGAATACCTGGAACGAGCTGATGATCGAGGTAACGAACACGAAGAACGTCGTCGGAGCCAAAAGCGGTACCGTAATGAAACGAATCTGCTGCCATTTGCTGGCGCCGTCCAGTTCAGCCGCTTCATAATACGACGTGGAGATCCCCTGCAAACCGCCCAGGAAAAGCAGCATATTATAGCCGGCACCTTTCCAAATGGAAACAATTGCAACCGAGATCAACGACCATTGCGCCGAAGTCAGCCACGGAATGGGTTCTACGCCGAAGAACGAGAGGAAATAGTTCAAAAGACCGAAATCCTGGTTCATCAACCAGCACCATACCACGGCGATTGCTACCCACGACGTAATCGACGGGATAAAGAAACAAGCACGATAAAAACGTTTGAACATGATGTGCGAGTCCATGGCGATCGCGAGCATCAACGCAATCACCATCGTAATCGGCACAACCATGATCGTGTACTTGATGGTATTCCACAAACAGGTCATCGCCGTTTCATCGTTGAACATGTCAATATAGTTTTGCAGTCCAACAAATTTCATCGGCGTGAGCATATCATATTTATGAAAGCTCAGATAAAACGTATAGATGATGGGGAAAAGCATGAACAAAATGAAGAGGATGAGGTTCGGCGCCAACATGACGGCAGCATATGGCGTATCATCATTCAGTTTGTTTCGTTTGATTTTTGCCATGTCAAATAACCTCCTTATCTTTCGCCTTAAAAAAAGTGGGAACCGAAGTTCCCACTTTTTTTATTTAAGGGAAACCAAATAAACAACCATCAGAGATTATTCAGCATATGCTTCATCCAAAGCAGCGTTACGTCTGGAGTCGATGTTCGCAAGCGTTACATCAATATCCTGGTCTTCCAGATAGTACATATCCAATTCTTCGATCAGAATATCCTGGCATTTCGAAGTCGGAGCAAGCGCCGGAGCCTGAACTTCTGCGTCTCTCAGATAATCGATCATGTTCAGGTAATCGGTGCCGAGACGTTCTTCATCATACCAGCCGTCCAGACCCTGTTCGCCTTCTTCCCACATCGAAATGCGGTTCGGCAGCCACAGGCCTTCTTTGCAAAGCTGACCCTGATAATCCATACCGGAGAGGAATTTCAGGAAGGTCCAAGCTTCATCCGGATGTTTCGTCTGAGCATAGATGACGTGCTGATGTGCCTGAGCGGTGGTAACGTCGGTGCCAAAGCTCGGGAAGTGTGCAATCCCGACATTGAAGCCCAGCGTCGAGAGTTCCTGCAGCGACCACGAGCCGTCAGCCAGCATTGCAACCTGACCGGTCTGGAGCATCTGGTTTGCGCTCATACCAGCATTTTCAAGAGTAACAGCGGTCGGAGCAGCGCCGTCGTCTACACGCAGCGATTTCACTTTCGTCAAAACGGTACGAGCGGCGTCCGAATCAACCGTCGATTTGGTGTAATCTTCATTGTACTGCGAACCGCCAGCCGAACGAAGCAATGCATCAAACATATTGGCATGTGCTTCCAAACCATAGCAGCCGTAAACATCTTCATCCGTCAAAGCAACTGCGAGTTCACGGAAGGTATCCCAGTCCATTG
>CALXIC010000236.1 GCA_944388265.1 uncultured Clostridia bacterium
GAGTTGATTCAGTCTGTGGGCGGCATCGATTTACAGCTGTTGGGGCTGGGTTACGACGGCCACATCGGCTTCAACGAACCGGCGGGCGCGTTTGAAAAGACCACTCACCTCGTCGATCTCGACCCGAGCACCATCGAAGCCAATGCGCGCTTCTTCGCTTCGGCCGACGATGTGCCGAAACAGGCGCTCACCATGGGGATCAAATCGATCATGCAGGCGAAAAAAATCCTCCTCATCGTGTCCGGTGAGGACAAGCGCGACATCCTGCACAAAGCACTCTACGGACCGGTCACCCCGCAGATTCCGGCCTCCATTTTGCAGCTGCATCCGAATCTGACGGTCGTCGCGGCAAACGCATTATAAGTGGACCCATCCGGGCAGCCCGGCGGTACGCCCGCTGGGCTGTCCTTTTTTTCGAAAGGAGAAGACCGATGATTATCAAACAGGCTCTGGTATTCTTAAACGGGGAGTTTACGAAAACCGACGTGCGCGTGGAAAACGGCGTCATCGCCGAAGTTGGCACACTGGAAGCCACCGGCGACGTCGCCGACGGGGAAGGCAAACTCCTGCTCCCCGGACTACTCGAAATCCACTCCCACGGCTGTGTGGGCGAAGATTTTTCCACATCGGACGAAAAAGGTGTGGAAAAGATGCGCCGCTATTACCTCGAAAACGGCATCACCTCGGTACTTGCCACCACCATGACGGAAGAACCCGGCCGCCTGCGCCGCGCGATGGAAACGATTGACCGCGCAGCCAAAGGAACAAGCGAAGGCTGCCGCATTTTGGGCATCAACATGGAAGGCCCGTTCCTCTCGCCCGCCAAAAAAGGCGCGCACGACGAACAGTATCTGAAAGCGCCCTCCGCCGAACTCTTGGAAGAGCTCGACGCCCTCTCCGGCCACCGCATCAAACTGGTGGATCTGGCGCCCGAACTGCCGGGCGGGATGGACTTCATCCGTCAATATGCGGGGAAAAAGGTGCTCTCCCTGGCGCATACCGGCATCGGCTACGACGAAGCGATTGCCGCGTTTGACGCCGGCGCCAACCACGTCACCCATCTGTTCAACGCGATGAACGACCCCAAACACCGCGAACCGGGCATTGTGGGCGCGGTGTGCGACCGCGAAAACGTCTTTGCCGAATTCATCTGCGACGGCATCCACAACCACCCGTCCATCATCCGCATGATGTTTGCCGTCTGCCCGGAAAAGCTGGTGCTGATCTCCGATTCGATGAGCGCCTGCGGCATGCCGGACGGTGACTATGAGCTGGGCGGTTTGGCCGTCACCGTCCAAAACGGCAAAGCCACCTTAAGGGACGGCACCATCGCCGGCAGTGCGGTCAACGTCTTCACCTGCATGAAGCGCGCCGTCTCCTTCGGCGTACCGCTCGAACAGGCGGTTGCGGCGGCCACCCAAAACCCCGCGAACAGCATCGGCGTTTCGGATCAGTACGGCGTGATCCGTCCGGGTGCGGCGGCGGATTTGCTGCTCACCACCCCCGATCTTGCCCTTTGCCAGGTATGGCTTGGTGGTGTCCCGCAAAAATAACCAACAAAAAATGCTTCCCCGCGGGGAAGCATTTTTTTGTCAAGCGCGAAGGGCGGGTTCTTTCCTGCGCAGCCAGAAGAAGTATACGATGTTGATGACAATCCCGAAAATGGTCGCAATGGGTGCTGCAAGCCCGATCATCGTCAGGCTCGCGTCGGGCTGGATGCTCATCACATAGGACACCGGCAGACGCACCAAAAAGGTCTGCGCCAGCCCCTGCACCATGACGAACACCGTTTTGCTGTGACCGTTGTAGTAGCCGATGAAGCTGAAGAGCACGCTGGTGACGAGCGCTTCGAGACAGAAGCCCCGCAGATATTCAAACGAGCGCGCAATAACCGCCGGGTCGGTGGAGAAAATGCTGCTGATGACGTCCCCGAAGAAGAAGACGAGCACCATCACGACCACCCCGATGCAGGCGCCGATGCCCATGCCGGTAAACATCGCATGGCGGGCGCGGTCCTCCCGTCTTGCGCCGACGTTTTGCGCGACAAAGGACGCCATCGACTGCATCAAGGCGCTGGGAATGAGCATGACAAAGCTCACGAGCTTGTTGGCAACGCCGTATCCCGACGACGCACCGATCCCCAAACGGTTGATGAAGGCGCAAAGCGCCAAAAAGGAAAGCTGGGTGAGCACTTCCTGAATGGCAATCGGGGAGCCGACCACCAAAAAGCGCCGCACTTCCACGCTCCAGCGGATATCTTTGACGGACATCGCAAAGGGCAGCGGCTGACGGGCGATGATCCAAAGCGAGAGCACCACGCTCACCGCCTGCGCCAGCACCGTTGCCAGCGCGGCACCCGCCACGTTCATATTCAGCACCGCCACGAAAAACAGGTCCCCGACGATGTTGGTGGCACAGGCAATCGCCACAAAGATGAGCGGCAGTCGGGAGTTTCCCATGCCGCGGAAGATACTGCTGATGAGGTTGTAGGCGATGATGAACAAAATCCCGCCGCCGCAGATGCGGATGTAGGTGACGGTATGGTCAAACGCCTCCTCGGGTGCCTGCATCCAGCGCGCAAACACCGGCGCAAAGCCCAAAAGCAGCACCATCAGCACCACACCGGTGATGGCAAAAAAGAAGATCGCGCCGCCGATGATCTTACCCACCCGCTCGGGGTGATTTTCTCCCAGATAGCGCCCGATGAGCACGGTAATGCCCATCGCCAAACCGGTGATGGTAAAGGTCACCAGATTCATCACAATGCTCCCGGTGGAAACGCCGGAGATCCCCTCCGTCGTACCGAAACGGCCCACCACTAAAATATCCACCGCGCCGTACATCGCCTGTAAAATCAGCGCGCCCAAAATCGGAAACATGAAGCGAATGAGCTTTTTCGCAATGCTCCCTTCGGTAAAATTGTTGGTTGAACTCATCTGTACTGCACCTGCCTTTTTTCATTTATTCATTTAATGGTTATAACGTTAAGTATTATAGCAAAGGGGCGGGCACACTGTCAAGAACGCCGGCGAAAAAGAACGAAAAAACCCGCCGAAAACGGCGGGTTTCCGAACAGGGTTATGCTTTCTGACGAATCTGTTCGTGCGAAGGATTTTTGGTGCGTCTGATGCTGTAAACGACCTGATAGAGCAAAAACGCGAGCACCGCAGCGCCGATCACATCGGCGGCGGAATGCTGTTTTAAAAAGACGGTCGACAGACAAATCGAAACGGCCAGCACCAGCGACAAGCCGCACACCACGCGGTTTTTGCCGAGCGTGTCGCTGCGGGCAATCGCCAAATGGGTGGCGATGGAGTTGAAGACATGAATGCTGGGGAAGACGTTGGTGCAGGTGTCGATGGTGTAAAGTTCTGCCACCAGATGGGTGAAGATGTTCTGATCCCCATAAAAACCGGGGCGCAGGTCGGTGCCGTTGGGGTACACCGTACAGATCAACAGTGCAATCGACATCCCGGCAAAGAGCATCCCGCAGCAGCGGTAATAGGCTCGTTTGTCGCGGAAAAAGAAATAGAGCACCGTCCCCGCCACATAGAAAAACCACAACAGATAGGGGATGATGAAATATTCGCAAAACGGGATCACATCATCGAGCGGAATGTGCATCACATGAAAATTACTGCGGACATTTTCTTCCAGCCAGGTAAACCAGGCAAAATAGATAAACATATACGAAAGGATCCAAACGTGCCCGTAACGGCGCAGCAGTTCTTTCACAATCGTTTCTCCTTTCCGTCCAATTACTGTGACTATATTATAACAAAATGGTTACATTCCCGCAATGTGTTTTCATGAGAAATCTATGAAGATTTGTTAAGGAAGTTGTGAAAAACACCAAAAATCCAAGCCCGCTTTTGCCTTTCCTGCTCTCCAAAAGAATTGCCCGGCGCTTTTGGCGCCGGGCAATTTTGCTTTCTCTTTACTTTTTCGCCTTCAGCAGAATGGTCCATCCCTTTTGCCACAGCACCTGGATGTCGGTAAAACCGCCCCGCCTGAGCCATTCCATTTCATGTTCGAGGGTGTGGGGGGTATCCAGATGATAATAGCGGGAAGCATCCGTTTCCTGTAAAAGATTTCGTTCATATTCCTCCCGGCAGGCCTTTTCGTACGCCTCATCCGGTGCAAAATAGTCGCACTCCACAAAATACCCGTCCGGTGTGAGCGCACGAAACACCTTTTGGTAGAGTGCGGTTTTCTGTTCGCCGGTAAAGTGATGCAGCGATTCCACCGAAACGGCGGCATCAAAGCACCCTTCCCCCAACGGACAGGTGAGGTAATCCTCCAGCCGGATGACCACCCCGCGGTCGGGAAATTTTTGAAGCAGGGCGTTGGTCATCCCTTCGGACAGGTCGATGCCGGTCACCTTCATCGACGGGATGCGCGCAAAAAGCGGTTCCAGCTCGAGCCCGGTGCCGCAGCCCAAATCCAACAGCCGCAGCCCCTCCATCGGCGCAAAGCACGCGGCGGTTTGGGCATAGAGTTCGTCCCCGCCGTCCACTTCGGTGCGCATGTGTTCGTCGTATTCCGCCACCCGGCGGTCAAAAAACGCGGCCATTTCTTCCATTTGTTTCACTCCTCAAAGCCTTTTCGGCTGGTCCATTTTTACGGCTTTGCAAGCTCCTCCTGCCCGACAAAGGACAAGATTTCCGCCAGCCGTTCTTCTGCGACCTGACGGCCCAGATGATACGCCGCCAGGAGTTTGTTTGAATCGTGTTCCACCGAACCCACTTCGAGCGCATAGGGCGGCCGAATGACCAGGGTTTTTCCTTGTTTTTCCTGTTCTTCGAGGTAGGCGGTGGTGTTGTTGTAGTGGTGGTGCCGCAGCGCGATGGCATTGATCAGTTTCGGATAGCGCGCATACCGCGCTTTCATGAGCGGCAGGTAGGCGTTTCGCTGTTTGACAAAGCCCTTCGGCTGGGTCAACACCACGACGTTGTGATGATATCCCAATTTTTCAAAGGCGCGCACCGGGATGGAATCGCTCATCCCGCCGTCGAGCATGCGGTGCCCGTCCACCGAAACGATGCGCGACACCAGCGGCATCGACGCCGACGCCCGAAACCACTGCAATTCCTGGTCGTCCCCCGTCGTGCTCTGATAATAAATCGGCCGTCCGGTTTCAACGTCGGTGCAGACGACGAAAAATTCCATCGGGTTTTTCTGATAGGTTTCGCGGTCAAACGGGTCGAGGGTGTCGGGAATGTCGTGATAACAAAACCGTTCGCCGTAGAGATCGCCGGTCGTCAAAAGGGAACGAAAGCTCGCATAATGCGGGTCGTTGCAAAAACGCAGATTGTAGCGGATCGCGCGGCCGGGCTGCTTGGATTTGTAGTTGCAGCCAAACACCGCCCCGGCGGACACGCCGATGGCGCCGTCAAACACCACGCCTTTTTCCAGCAGCACATCCGTCACCCCGCAGGTGAACATGCCGCGCATCGCGCCGCCTTCCAGTACCAAACCGTTTTTCATTGGACATCCTTCTTTCCATCTTCCAGCCAAAAGCGGTAGATGCATTTTCTCCGCTCGCCTTTTTCGTACATATCGTTGTCCTTTGGTAACTCCTCCACCGCTTCAAGCACGCCGCCCGCCCGTTCGCAGGTTTTGCGGGAGGCGATGTTTTCGGGATTGCAGGTGATCCAAAGGAACGAAAATCCATGCTGTTTTGCCAGCAAACACAAGAGTGTTACCGCACGCGCCGCATAGTGATGCCCGCGGTACGCTTCATACACCTCATAGCCGATGTGTCCGCCGTAGTAAAGATTTCGATTTTGCCCGATGCGCAGATCGCAGATCCCGGCCACTTCGCCGCCGGGCAGGCAGATCGCAAAGTGATAGGTGGGCACCCACCCCGTCACCGGATCGGCGGGCACGGTGTGGGTGAGCTGAAGCGACACCACCCCGTCATCGAGTACCGGGAATTCCCCCGGCAAAAACAAGGTTTCGATCAAAGGGACAGCACCTCCAGATCATCCGGCACCCAGATGCCGCCGTCAAACACCTGCCGTCCCTCGGCGGTGTAGCGCGCGCGGCGGTGGGGAAGATCGGTGTCCTCGGTGTGGTAGAGCACGACATTTTCCACCCCAAGTTTTGCGGCAAGTGCGCAGGCGTCCTTCGCCGTGGAATGGTGCTTTTCATAGGGATGGAAGCGGTCCGCTTCCTCGAACAAGCAAAACGCTTCGTGCAGAAGCCATTTGCTGCCCTTGGCGTAACGCTCCGCATGGGGCGGGCAGGGTTCATCCCCGCAGCAGGTGAGTGTTTCGCCGGGAGCCAGCTCCATCGAAAAGCCGTACTGCATTTCCTTGGTGGACTGCAAATCAAAAAAGGTGATGTCATGACCGATGATGCTGCACGTTTCCCCGTCGTTTACGGCAATGAGGCGGATGCGGTCGTGCAGTACACGGCATTGCTTTTCGGTAAACAGCAGCCGGCAGAGCGCTTCGATGGTCTGCATCAAGGGCGCGTGGCCGTAGATCGAAAGCGTGCCCTCATATTTACCGGCATTCATCGACTGCGTCACCATTCGAAGCATCCACAAAATCCCCGTCAGGTGATCCAAATGCTTGTGGGTCACGACGATGTCGTGCAGATCCATCCACGAAATGCCCGCGCGTTTGAGCTGGGTGAGCAGGGTACTGCCGCCCCCGCCGTCCACCAACAGCATGCGGTCTTCGTCTTTTAAAATAAAACAGGTGTTGTAGCATTTGGTCACAACGGCGTGACCCGTTCCCAGCAGAATGAGTTCCATGGTGCTTCTCCTTTTTTGCAGTTGCTGGTTTTATTGTAGCACCATCGACATAAAATAACAACAGAAGATTTGCGCCGTTAAAAGGCGGAATCGGGCGCAAACTGCCGCCCGGTGACGTCGATGTTTTCGGAATTGGGATAGATGAGTTCCCCCACCGGCACAAAGGAATAGCCCATCGCTTCGATTTCGTCGATGAGGGTGGGAAGTGCGGCGGCGGTGTAATCGGTGCCGCTGTGAAAGAGCAAAATATCGCCGTAGGTCAAATTGGGGAGGATGCGCTCCTCCATTTCCGGCAGGGTGAGGCTTTTCCAGTCGAGGCTGTCGACGCTCCACTGAATCACCTCATACCCCAAATCGCGGGCGGTGTCCACCGCCAAATTGTTGTAAGCCCCCGACGGACAGCGAAAGAGGGTGGGGCGCTCGCCGGTAATGGCTTCGATCTTGTCGGAACAGCCTTCGATCTCCGCTTCGATGCCCGCTGCATCCAGAGTAGTCAGATCGGCGTGGGTGTCGGAATGATTGGCCAGTTCATGGCCGCGTTCGTCAATTTCCTCCACCACGTCGGGATAGCGGTCGACAAAACTGCCCACAAAAAAGAAGGTGGCTTTCACCCCCGCGTCGTCCAGCGCATCGAGCAGGGCGGGCATGTCGCTGCTGCCCCAGGCGCAGTTGATGCCCAAAGAAATCCGTTTTTGCTGGTCTTCGGTCTCCACCGAATAGATGGGCAGACTTTTGTCGGATGCCGCCGCGTGCAGTGCCAGCTGCTGGGTGCCGAAAATGCCGGCGGTGATGGTGGCTGCCACCAGCAAAATCAAGAGTGACAACTGCCGTCCGGTAATGTTATAATAGAGAAAACCATCGTTTTCCCGTGTTTGCTGCGTGCCGCGCAGCTTTTGTTTGATGGCTTGCCAAGAATGGTTCATCGTCTTCCTCCCATGCGGTTTGTCCCATTGTATGAGAAAACCGAAAGAGAAAGAACCGAAACCCACTTCTTTCACCGCCCCTGTGCCGCAGCGGGGGAAACCTGGTGCCTTCTGCGGCAGGATTGGAGAGTGTCATGGCAAAAGAAACGCTGCCCATTCGGGTATTATGGGTCTGGAGAGGCGCTGCCGTGCTGACGGCGGTGGTCTTTACCCTGCTCACCGTGCTGATTTTTCGCCCGACGAGTGTCGTGCGCCCGATTTTGCTGCTCATCATCTGGGGGCTTTGCGCCTTTGCCGCCGCGGTTTACCTGCCGGCGTACTACCGCAGCTATTATTTTGAACTGGGCCCCGAGCAGCTGCACATCCACCGCGGGGTGCTTTTCGTGCGGGAACAGTGGCTCGACCGCTCAAAAATCCTGCTGGTTTCGCTCTACCACAATCCGCTGACCCCGGTGCTGCATTTAAGTTCGCTGATGCTCACCACACCGGGGGCGCACTGCCTGTTGGTGTCGCTCGACACCGGACGCGCCAAACAGCTGGCGTCGAAGCTGTCGCGTCACCGCAAAGGAGGTGGCGCGCCGTGAAGCAAACCATGCGTTCCAACCCCATCAACATCCTGGAACGCACCTCCAAATACCTGATTTTGCTTTTGCTGCCGCTGGTGCGCACCGTGTGGGAACTCTTTGTCAGCTTTCAGTTTGATCTGGTCTATTCGTGGCTGTCGAGCGTGCGGTGGACGCTGATCGTCGTTTTGATCATTCTGGCGCTGGGGTGGTACGAGTGGTACCGCTTTCGCTTTTCGTTTGAGCCGTACGGGCTTTTGGTGCTGCGCGGCATCTTTTTGCAAAAGGAATTAAAGCTGCGCTATGCGGCGGTCACGTCGGTGTCGCTGGTGGCGCCGTGGTATTACCGCCCGTTTGGCATCGTGCGCCTGGCGTTTGACACCGATGCGGGCAACTCCGCCCGCACCGATTTTTCCATCACCATCTCCAAAAAGAAAGCGCAAAACCTCCTGGACGTGTTCCGCGCCCAAAACATTTCCATCCAAAGCCCCGCCATCCACTATCTGCCAAACGTCTGGTCCATCGCCTTTTTTTCGGTGCTGACCTCCAATTTGGTGACGGGGGCGTTTTATTTTACGATGTCGGTGTCGCAGGTGGGGCGGCTGCTGGGCATGGATGTAGGGCGCTGGCTTTTGGTGCATTTCACCTCGCTTTTGTCCTATATCAAGCTGGGCATTCCGCCCATCGTGTCCTTCTTTTTCTGGATGGCGATCGTGGTGTGGGGGTATTCCTTTCTGCGAAATTTTGAACGCACCCTGCGCTTTTCCGTCGTGCGGCAGGACGATTTTCTGCTCATCCATTCCGGCGTCTTTACCAGACGGGAAAATCTGGTGCGCATCTCCCACGTAAATGCTTTGCTTTTGCAGCAAAATCTGATCTGCGCGCCCTTTGGCATCGTTTCGGCGGCGCTCTCCTGTACCGGATACGGGCCGAAAACCGGCACCTCCAACGTGCTGCTGCCCACCGGCCGGGCGGGAAAGATCGTCACCGAACTCCAGCACATGCTGCCCGAACTCGCACCCGCTCCGCGGCAAATCCGCGCCAGAAAAGACTGCAAACGCTTTTTCCTCATGCCGCCGGTATTCCTCTGCGGCGGGCTTTTGCTGTTTTTTATCACACTGCTTTTCCTGTTCCCGGCGCTTCGCATGACGCTGGCGGGCGGTTTGGTCATCACGGAAATCCCGTCGCTGTGGTGGCTTTTGGCGCGTTTGATCGGATTTTACCGCGCAGGTGTTGCCAAAACCGAAAACGGCTACGTCTTTTGTTATCTGCGGGGCTTTCGGCTGATGACCGCCTGTGTCCCGAAAGAACGCATTTCCCATTTTCTGTGCTACCACAGCCGGATGCAGGCCTCCTCCCACAGCTGCCATCTGGTGGTTTCCCTCTACGGGGAACAGCGCATGAACCTCTTCATCCCCTGTCTGGATGAGCAGGAGGTGCACGATTTGTTAAACGTCGAACCGTTTGAGGGCATCGACGAGGAGAAAACCAATAAACCGATCCAAAACCCCGAATCCTAGCAAAAAAAGCGAAGACCAAAAATTTGGTCTTCGCTTTTTTCCATCCAACGGATCTTACCGCGAGCGTTTTCTTTTCGTTCCCAATACGGTCAAACCGGTAAGCGAGCCCAAAAGCAAGCATGCCCACACCACCGGAGCGCTGTCATCCCCCGTTTTGGGAGAAGCCGCCTCGGCGGAAGGTTTGTCCGAATCCTCCGGTTTTTTGGCATCATCCTCCTCGGACACATCCAGCACGGGGATTTCCTCGCCTTTTTGGATTTCATAGCCGCACACCGCGCACACCGTATCGCCGGTATAGCCGGTTTCGGTCGCGGTCGGTTTCTTTTCCCCGGTCACCTTCGGTTCATGCGCCGACACGGCATCTTTTGCGCCGCAGACGCATTCGTGCCAGTGGCCGTTTTCATCCGATTTCCATTCGGTGCTAAATTCGTGCCCTTTCGGGTCGCCGCTCGTGAAGGTTGCTTCGTCGGCGGTGCCTTTGCTGCTTTCGCCGCACACGCAGGATTTGTAATACACCGCCGCATGCTCGCAGTCCGCTTCGGATTTCAAGTATTTGTCGGACGTTACTTCCTGATCGTAGACATGGATGTGAATCAGATCAAACACATCAAAATAGGGGGCCATCTCCTCAATGACCTTTTGTTCCGAGACCGGCTGACTATCGTTGTACGTCACCCAGGAAGAACCATTCTTCCAGAAAACATTGACGGAATTCCATTTGCCGTAGATTTTGTCCCCTTCCAGAGTAGCATTCGTGCCGTAATACAGGCAGGTGTGCATCCTGCCGCCGCCAGAATTGGAACCGACCAGTCCGCCCGCCGTCGCGCCGGCGGTCACGCCGGATACCGTGCAGTTCGACAGACAGCCTTGGATGGTACCGCCATTGTTGTGTCCCACAATGCCGCCGATCGACCAGCTGCTTCCGCTGACCGTCCCGGTGGAGGAACAGCCTCTGACCGTTCCGGCATTGAGGCCTACCAGCGCACCCACATTTCCCGTGCCGCTGATCGACACATTTTCCAGCACCACCCATTTTACCGTACCGGAAGAGGAGGCAAACAACCCGTTGACTCCCGACAGATTGGTGCTGGTCTGCTTGCCGCCGTCAAAGGTTCCCAAAAAGTCTTCCATCGGCGTCCAGGTGATCCCGGTCAGATCAATGGGGGCGGTGACCAGCGCGCTGAGAGCTTTCTGACCGCCGTTGACCTCTTGGGCAAACCACAAGAGATTGCCGGCATTTGCCAGCTGATAAACACCGTTTTCCAAAACGGGCGTTTCGTATTGGCCGCAGCTGCAAATCCCGTTATTGTAAGAATGCAGATGCAATACCAAATGCAGCGTGCTTTCTTTTTGAATGTTGTAATCCGCAAGGGTGTGCCCGTCTTCGAGTTTTTTGCCGGCAAAGATCAGGTGCTGCTGATCGGGCGGAATTCCTTCCTTCTCCTGAATCATTGCCTTGACATGATCCACGAGGTCGCCGGGTTCCACCTCCAGCGTGATGGTTTTGCCGGTAAGTGTTTTGATGAAAATCTGCATATACAGATCCGCGCCGCCCAATGTGACCAGTACTTCCGGCGATGCCGCCGCGGACGAAAGGGCGTAGCCCTCCGGCAAAACCGCCGTGAAGGTGTATTCGCCGGTATAAGCGCCTTTGGCCGGATAAGCGTCGCAGCTCCAGGTCACCGAAAGTGCTTGCTGTTCGCCGGTTTCCAGCGTGGCTTTGATCTGTGTCGGCAGCAGCGCGCACACATCGTCCATGCCCGCGATATTCGATGCACCGGCACCGGGAAGCGCCAATACCGCCGGACTGCCCGACGTATTCAGATTTTCGGTGCGGTCTGCCCATTCCCACGAAAGGATGGTCTGCACGCTTGCCGGATCACCGTTTGGCGTCACTTCGATTGGTGAAGCCAAGACCGACAGCGGCAGCAGCCCCAAAAGCAGGAAGACGGCCAGGAAACAACCCAGTACTTTTGCTTTCATTTCATTCTCCTTGTGTGAAAAATCATTGATTTCCCGTCTCCGAGCGTTCGACCCGGGGACGGGAACTGTTGTTATTCTTCTTCCGAGGTGTCCGCAGCTTCTTCCTGTTCGAGCGCTGCTTCCATCGCTTCAGCGGCGGCTTCTTCCGCCGCATCGGCTTCGAGGTCTTCTTTCGACGCCGCTTCCACCGCGCTCACTTCTTCGGAATCGTCGTGTTCGGCGCGCACAAAGGACACCAGTCTTGCCCCTTCGTTGACGCGCATGACGCGCACGCCGCCGGCATAACGCGACATGATGCTCACATCCGACACGCGGATGCGGATGATGATGCCGTCGTCCGACACCAGCAGCAGGTCTTCGTTGTCGTCCACGGCGCGGATGCCGATGACGTGACCCTTCACGTCGGACACGCGGTAGTTGATCTTACCGAACCCGCCGCGCTTTTGCAGACCGTATTCGCTGTATTCGCTCTGACGGCCCTGTCCGCGGTCGGTGATGGTCATGATCCGGGCACCCGGACGCAGTCTTGCCATGCCGACCACTTCGTCGTCGCCGCGCAGCTTGATGGCGCGGACGCCCTTCGCCGTACGGGAGAGCGGACGCGCGTCCGTCTCGCGGATGCGGATCGCCATGCCGTTTTTGGTCGCGATCAGCAGATCCTGTTCGCCGTCGGTAAGTTTGACAAACGCCAGTTCGTCCCCTTCGTTTAGGGTGATGGCAATCAGCCCGTTTTTACGCACATTGCGGTACGCGGAAAGCTCGGTGCGCTTGATGAGCCCCTGTTTGGTGACCATCACGAGATACTGATCGGGGCTGAAATCGTGCACCTTGAGCATGTTGGTGACGTGTTCGCCCTTTTCGAGCTGCAGGAGGTTGACGATGTTCATCCCCTTGGCGGTACGGCTGCCTTCCGGAATCTGGTAGCACTTCAAGCGGTGAATGCGTCCGAAGTTGGTGATGAAGAAGATGTGGTCGTGGGTCGAGCTGATGAAGAGCTCTTCGACAAAGTCTTCTTCCTTGCTCGACACGCCCGTCACGCCGCGGCCGCCGCGCTTCTGGGTCTTGTAAACGTCCACCGGCATGCGCTTGATGTAGCCCGCATGGGTGGCGGTGACGACGCAGTCTTCCTCCGGAATGAGGTCTTCGATGTCCACTTCGCCGCTGATCGCCTGAATATCGGTGCGGCGCGGGTCGTTGAATTTGCGCTTGATTTCGCCCAATTCTTTTTTGATGATCTCGACCACCAGCTGATGATCGGACAAAATGGCTTCCAATTCGCCGATGCGTTCCATCAGCGCCTTGTATTCGTCCTCAATCTTCTGCTGTTCGAGTCCGGACAACTGCCCCAAACGCATCGCCACGATGGCGGACGCCTGCGCTTCGTCGAGGTAGATGCCGTCTTCGCCGTAATCCACCAGCTGCACTTCGCCGATGTGCACCCAGCCTTCGGCCGGTTTGAAGCAGCGTTCCATCAGGTTTTTCTTGGCGTTTGCCTGGTCGGAGGACGCGCGGATGATGCGGATAACTTCGTCGATGAAGTCGTGCGCAATGTTCAAGCCCTTGAGGATGTGGGCGCGTTCGCGCGCTTTGCGCAGATCAAACATCGTGCGGCGGCGGATGACGTCGCACTGGAAGTCAATGTAATGTTCGAGGATTTCTTTGAGGGACATGATCTTCGGCACGCCGCCCGTGAGGGCCAGCATGATGATGCCGACGGTGTCCTGCATCTGGCTGTAACGGAACAGCTGGTTTAACACCACCTGCGGATTCGCGTCGCGCTTGAGGTCGATGACCATGCGCATGCCGTCGCGGTCGGAATGGTCGCCCAAGTCCGAAATGCCGTCGATGCGCTTGTTTTTGACCAGTTCGGCGATGCTTTGAAGCAGGCGCGCCTTGTTGACCATGTAGGGCAGCTCGGTGACGACAATCTGAAAACGTCCGTTTTTCTTTTCGACGATTTCGGTTTTGGCGCGCAGAATGATCTTGCCGCGCCCGGTGGCGTACGCCGCGCGGATGCCCGAATAGCCCATGATGATGCCGCCGGTCGGGAAGTCCGGCCCTTTGATGAAGTCCATCAGTTCCGGCAGTTCCGCGTCGGGGTGATCCATCAGGTAATCGACCGCGTCGATGACTTCGCCCAGGTTGTGGGGCGGGATGTTCGTCGCCATGCCGACAGCGATCCCCGTCGATCCGTTGACCAGAAGGTTCGGGTATCTCGACGGCAGAACCATCGGTTCCTTGCGGGTATCGTCAAAGTTCGAGCCGAAATCCACCGTTTCTTTTTCGATGTCGGTGAGCATTTCGAGCGCGATTTTGCTCATGCGCGATTCGGTATAACGGTAGGCAGCCGGCGGGTCGCCGTCCACCGAACCGAAGTTCCCGTGGCCGTCCACCAGCGGATAGCGCATCGAAAAGTCCTGCGCCAGACGCACCAAAGCGTCATAGACCGACGCGTCGCCGTGCGGATGATACCGGCCCAGCACGTCGCCGACCGAGGTGGCGCACTTGCGGTACGGCTTATCCGGTGTGAGGCCGTCTTCGTGCATCGTGTACAGAATGCGGCGATGCACCGGTTTCAGACCGTCCCGCACGTCCGGCAGCGCACGGCTGACGATGACGGACATCGAATAATCCAAAAATGCGGTGCGCATTTCTTTTTCGATGTCGCGGGTATAAACGGTCGTATTCTCCAGATTATACAACTAAAATTCCACCTTTCCCCGGGAAAGTTGTTGACTTCTTAAGGGTTCGAAAATACTCATCCCGAAACCTTCACAAATTGCTGTCCAAGCGTCTGAAGACAGCTTCGGATGTCCTCCTCCCATCCGGCGCAGCAGCGCTTCGGAATGGGGAAGAGGCTTTGGTTTTTATAACACACGATGAACAGATCGTCGGTTTCAAAGGCGCGCAGATCGCCGCTGTCAAACCGAAACAGCACCGCCTGATCGCCCGTACCGGTGCGCACAGCACCCGGATACAGCTCCATGAAAAATTTCGGCGGCGTGTCGTAGGTGTCCATCGCCTTTTGCACCTGACGGATGTGGCTCTGCGGCAGATACCAGATCATCGCCAGCACGGCAATACACACCACGCAGATCAGATAGCTGATCTTGTCGGCCGTTCCCATCATAAGCTGGCTGAACTGGATCACAAAGAGTGCTGCCACAATGGCGCTGTAGAGGATGTTTTTCTTATAAAGCGTGTGCTTTTGAAAGAGGCGAAGGGCTTTTTGGATCTCCTCTTTGGTAAAATCGTACCACACCGAAACCCCGGTGCCCGGGGCAAATTCGCCCGATTCTTCTTCCTTTGGCGTCAAAAGTTCCCCTTCGTAGCGGTCCGCCGCAATGCCTGCTTTGGTAAAGACGGCGTTTTTCAGTTCCTCTTCGGTGCGCTTTTCTTCGCTTTGGGTGTCTTCGGTAGGGGTGTCTTCACAAGCGCAGGACGCTTCCTCCTGCGGTGCGGTCGGTTCCTCGGCTGCCGGATACCGGCGTTTTTCCTCCATAGGATCCCTCTTTTCTTACACGTCCAGGTTGCGGACGTACCTGGCGTTCTTTTCGATGAATTCGCGGCGCGGCTCCACCTTTTCGCCCATCAAGATGGTGAAAATTTCGTCGGCGGAGGTCGCATCCTCCATATCCACCTGAATCATAATGCGGGTTTCGGGGTTCATCGTCGTTTCCCACAGCTGATCGGGGTCCATTTCGCCCAGACCTTTGTAGCGCTGAATGTCGACTTTCGATCCCTTTTCGCCCGACAGTTCCGCAAGATAGCGGTCGCGTTCCTCGTCGGAGTAGGCGTAACGCACCTGTTTGCCGCGGCTGAGCTTATAAAGCGGCGGCTGTGCGAGATAGACGTGCCCTTCTTCGATGAGCGGACGCATAAAGCGGAAGAAGAAGGTCAACAGCAGGGTGCGGATGTGCGAACCGTCGACGTCGGCATCCGCCATGATGATGATCTTGTCGTAGCGCAGCTTCGAGAGATCAAAGTCCTCGCCGATGCCCGTGCCGAGCGCGGTCACCACCGGCATCAGCTTTTCGTTGCCGTACACCTTGTCGAGTCTGGCTTTTTCGACGTTTAACATTTTGCCCCACAGCGGCAAAATCGCCTGGAACCGGCGGTCACGCCCGGATTTTGCCGAGCCGCCTGCCGAGTCCCCTTCGACGATGTAAATTTCGGTGTAGGTCGGGTCTTTGTCGGAGCAGTCGGCCAATTTCCCTGGAAGGGAAGCGGTTTCGAGCACCGATTTGCGGCGGGTCAGTTCCCTGGCGCGGCGCGCCGCTTCACGGGCACGCTGGGCGTTGATCGCCTTGTCAAAGATGGCGCGCGCCACCGCCGGATTTTCTTCAAAATAAGTGGAGAGTCCTTCCGCCACAAGGCTGTCGACCAGCGGACGCGCTTCGGGATTGCCGAGCTTGCCCTTGGTCTGGCCTTCAAATTCGCAGTCGGTGAGCTTCACCGAAACGATGGCGGTCAAGCCTTCGCGCACATCCTCGCCGCTCAATTTCTGATCGGCTTCTTTCAGGAGGTTGTGGCGACGGCCGTAATCGTTGAAGACACGGGTCAGCGCATTTTTAAACCCGGTTTCGTGCGTACCGCCATCGACGGTATGGATGTTGTTCGCAAAGGAAAGGACCAGTTCGTTGTAGCTGTCGTTGTACTGGAGGGCCACTTCCGCCTCGACGTCGCCCTGTTTTTTATGCAGGTAGATGACCTCTTCGTGCAGCACTTCGAGCTGACGGATCTGGTGAATGTAGGAGACGAAGTTTCGAATCCCGCCGCTGTAATGCAGATCGTTTTCCACCGTTTCCGCTTCGCGCTGATCGGTGAGGATGATGCGCACCCCGGCATTCAAAAAAGCCTGTTCGCGCAGACGGCGCAGCAGCGTTTCGTATTCGTAGACGGTCGTTTCAAAAATTTCGGTGTCCGCTTTGAAGGTGACTTCGGTGCCGGTTTTGTCGGTATCGCCGATGATTTTGAGTGGTTCGGAATAATGCCCGCGTTCAAAACGCTGGAAGTGGATGTGTTCGCCGTCGTAAATTTTCAGTTCCAGCCATTCGCTCAGGGCGTTGACGACCGACGCGCCCACCCCGTGCAGACCGTCGGGCGGGTTGTGGCCGCCGCCGCCGAATCTGCCGCCGGCGTGCAGAATGGTGTACACCACCGTTGCCGCCGAAATGCCTTCCTTCGGGTGGATGCCGGTCGGAATGCCGCGGCCGTTGTCGGTGACGTGGATGAGGTTATCGGGCAAAATGTCCACATGAATTTCGTTGCAGAAACCGGCCAGCGCTTCGTCGATGGCGTTGTCTACGATTTCGTACACCAAGTGGTGCAGCCCGCGCGGACCGGTGGAGCCGATGTACATCCCCGGCCGTTTCCGGACCGCTTCCAATCCCTCCAGAACCTGAATTTGATTGGCATCATAATGATTCGTAGTTTCCATAGTTCCTCCTGATGATCAGCGGTTTTTCCCGTTTTGCCGCAGGTTGGCGCGCTTCCACAGCGTGCGGGACGAAATCTGTGAAATATAGACCGTTCGCTTCTTCGTTTTGGGGTCTTCGCAGACGACAAACGATTTCGGCATTTCAAAACTGACGTTGTAGACCTCTTCGGCGTGGGTGCAGCGCGACAAAAATTCCCGCGTGAATTTGGAAAGCGACGCATTTTCCAGATCGAAAATGCCGATCACCGCATCGCTTTGCACCACGGTATCCTGTCCTAAATGCAGATACATGCTACGCTCCGTTCTCCGGGATGACCGTGGTTTCCTCCACGAGCGCACCGTCCCGGATTTGAAAAATTTTTCCTTCCTCCAGACGGAAGGTGTTGTAAATATCGCAGCAGGTGATGAACACCTGTTTCGTTTTGACGTGGTTTAAGATATAGTGCTGACGGGTGGCGTCGAGTTCACTCATCACGTCGTCCAATAAAATCACCGGCGCTTCTCCGGTGATGCGCTGCAAAAGCTCCGCTTCCGCCAGTTTTAAGAGCAAAACGGCGCTGCGCTGCTGCCCCTGCGAGCCGTAGTTTTTCACCGGAAGCCCTTTTAAGAAGAGCCCCAGATCGTCGCGGTGGATGCCCGCCGTCGTGTGGCAAAACCTCGCGTCGACATCGAGCGTCTCCGACAGCTTTTGTTCATAGGTTTCGATGAACGCATCCTCGTAACTGGTGACCTCTTCGGGGTGCTCAAAGACGGTGGACTGGTAGGTGATCGAAAAATCATCCGCACCGGTCATCCCCTCGTAAAGCTTTGCCGCCACGCGGGAGAGCTTTTGCACGTAGTCGTTTCGGTAGATGTGTAGGATGGTGCCGAGCTTGGCGAGCTGTTCGTCCCAGATGAAGAGCGTCCCCCGCATCGACGGGCGGCGTTCCAGTTCCTTCAAGAGGGAATTGCGTTGGTCGAGCACCTTTTCGTATTTGTCGAGGTATTCGCGGTACTGCGGGCGCAGCTGGGTGATCGCGTCGTCCAAAAAGCGGCGCCGTCCGGCGGGCGAGCCCTTCACCAGATCGAGGTCATCCGGGGAAAAGATCACCCCGTAAAAATGCCCCGCAAACTCCGAGGCGGATTTGAGCGGCACCTGGTTGAAGCGAAAGCGCCGGCGGGACCCCAGGCGCATCTCCATCGTCTGTTCGCGCTGGGCGTCGGCGAAGGAGAGGGACAGATCGGCAAACGGTTCGTCAAAGCGCACCAGTTCCGATGCTTTTGCCCCCCGAAAGCTCTGATTCCCGGTAAACAGCCAGATCGCTTCGAGGATGTTGGTCTTTCCCTGGGCGTTGTCGCCATAGATAATATTGACATGTTCGCCGCAGCTTAGTTCCAATTCCCGCAGATTTCGGTAATTTTTCAGTGCCAAACGGGTGAGCTTCAAGCCGATTTCCCCTTATTCAATCGTAAATTCGTGCCCCAAAAGCTCAATATGATCGCCCGGGCGCAGTTTTTTGCCCCGCATGGTGCACACTTCCCCGTTGACGGACACACATCCCCCGGCAACCAGTTCCTTGGCGTGGCCGCCCGTTTCGGCGACGCCCACATACTTCAGAAACTGATCGAGCTTGATATATTCGGTTTTGATGGCAATGGTCTTCATACAATCAGTCCTTTAAACGAATCGGCAGCACGAGGAAGAGGAAATCGTCCCCATCCACCGGCACCAGCTTGATCGGCGAAAGCGGCCCGCTCATTTCGAGCAGCAATTCGTCGCAGCTGCTGGCCTTCAGTGCGTCTGCCATGTATTTGTTGTTAAAGCCGATGCGGATATCTTCGCCCTCTTTTTCGGCCAAGAAGGAATCCTGCAATTTCCCAAGAGTGGTTTCGCAGTTTAAGCGCACCACTTCGCCGGAAAATTCGCATTTGATCGGGCTTTTTGCGCGGTCGTTGATGATGATCGACGCGCGGTTGATGCTGTTTAAGAAATCGCGCACCGAGACGCGCACCTTCGTCTTGTAGCCTTTGGGAATCGCGTTGTTGTAATCGAGGAAATCCCCTTCCAGCAAACGGGAGGTGATGTGATAGCCGTTGATGGTAAAGATGATGTGCTTCGAGGAAACGCGGATCTGCATCTGCGGATGTTCTTCCTCGTCGTTCATCTTGGCCAGAATCTTTTGAATTTCATTCAAGGTCTTGCCCGGCACGATGAAACGGAATTCTTCGTCGGTCATGACCGGCTGTTTTTTCATCGCCATGCGGTAGCCGTCCACCGACACCACCGACAGCATGCCCCCTTCCAGTTCAAACAGGGAACCGGTGTACACCGGAGTCTGTTCGGTCTGCGCGACGGCAAACAGCGTCTGCGCGATCATGTCGCGGAAGCCTTCCTGATCGACGGAGATTTCATGATCCTTGGCGATCATCGGCATTTCGGGGTAATCCTCCGCCGAAAGACCCAAAATCGTAAATTCGACGTTGCCCCCCTGAATCAGAGTGAGCAGTTTGTCATCGGAAGAAAAGGAGAGTTCCCCTGCCGGCATGCGGTTGACGATGGAACCCAGACGGGTGGCGTCAATAATAATCGTGCCGTTTTCCATGCCATGCACCGGAATGGTTTTGGTGATTCCCAGTTCCAGATTGTACCCCGTCATGGTGAGGGTATTTTCCTTGCATTCCATCAAAATCCCTTCGAGTGCAATCAGGTTGGATTTGGAGACGGCAAGCGACACGTTGTTGACGGCTTCACATAAGGCCGATTTGTCGCAGGTGAATTTCATAGAGCAAAACTCCTTTCCTGACATTTGGCCGGATGTTGTTTTCCTGCGAAGAGTTTTACACATCCGG
The DNA here is from genome assembly GCA_944388265.1 of uncultured Clostridia bacterium. Classification (GTDB taxonomy): domain Bacteria; phylum Bacillota; class Clostridia; order Oscillospirales; family Ruminococcaceae; genus CALXIC01. Next base: position 20,022 of record CALXIC010000236.1, read on the forward strand.
TCGGATGTACTCTCTATCCTGCCAAAAATAACATCATATAAAATAAATAATAAATAAAATTCGTCGTTGTATTAGTAGGCCGGTGGAATTGGTGGAAAAAGTCCGTTTTCCCCTTGAACGCGGCCTTTTTTGGGACGAAAAACCTGGCGGAAAAAGCGGTCGAAAACTTGTGGAAACGGTGGAATGATTTTTTCCACGTGAAAAAGTGGAAAACGTTTCCGTGGAAGCACGGTGGAAAGGTTTTTCCGTTTTGTGGAAGACTCAGCCGGTTTTCCACCGAAAAAGTAGGGTTTTCCACATTGATTCTGTGGAAAAAGTGGAAAACTTGGGGAAAATTCGTCCGTTTTCCGAAGAATCCGACGCGATTTGGCCAAAAAAATTATTTGCTGCGGATGTTTTTCACAATGTCCTCGACGATCGCTTTGGTTTTCGGATCGGTGTCGATCTTCTTTTTGATCGTCTTGAGGGAATAAACGATGGTCGAGTGGTCGCGTCCGCCGAATTCGTTGCCGATGGCTTCCTGCGACATGCCCGTCAGCTCATGGACAATATAAATGGAAACCTGTCTCGCCAGCGGGATCATGCCGGATTTCTTCTTGGAACGGATGTCCTCCGCCGAGATGTCGTAGGTTTTGGCGACTTCCTCGATGATGCGGTCCACCGTGTAGGGGATGGGCTGGTTTTCGTTGTTTAAAATTTCCCGCACGACCGAATTGGCGATGTTGATGGTCGGTTTGGCGCCGCCGTAGGTCTGGTGCGCCTTGAGTTTTTTGACGGCTCCCTCCAGCTGACGGATGTTGCTCTTGAGTTTGTCCGCCAACAGATCGCAGATTTCGGGGCTCAGTTCCAGATTCAAAAGCGACGCCTTGCGCTGGATGATCGCCACGCGGGTTTCGTATTCCGGATAGGTGATGTCCGCCAAAAGCCCCCATTCAAACCGGTTTTTCAAACGGTCTTCGAGGGTTTTGATCTCCTTGGGCGGACGGTCGGAGGTGATGACGATCTGTTTGCCGTACTGGTGCAGTTCATTGAAGGTGTGGAAAAATTCTTCCTGCATCTGCGTCTTGCCGGCGATGAACTGGATGTCGTCGATCATCAAAAGGTCCGCCTTGCGGTATTTCTGGCGGAATTCCTCCATGTTCTTTTTGGAGATGGAGGTAATCAGTTCATTGATGAAGGTTTCACTGGTAATATAAATGATATGCGCAATTGGATTATTTTTTTGATAATCGTGGCTGATGGCGCGCAGCAAGTGGGTCTTGCCCAAACCGGACGGACCGTAAATAAACAGCGGATTATAAGGAAGCGTTTCCGACTGGCCGATTTTTTGCTGCGAAACGGCGCGGCAGGCGGCATACGCAAAGCGGTTGGACTCCCCGACGATGAAGGTATCGAAGGTGAATTCATACTTTGCGTTGCGGAAGGAGTCGATGAGGGTCGTTTCCGTTTCCTGCAGCAGATTGAGTAAATCCGGATTCACGCCCAGATCGTTGTCCGACGGTTCCTCTTCGGGCTGCGGCGGTTCAGCGGGCCGGACAGGCGCGGCTTCCGCCGGTTCTTTGCCGGCGATGCACAGCGTGATCTGCACCGGGAACCCCATCACCGATTCAAAGGTGTTTTCCAGCAGCGGGATGTGGTGGGTTTGGATCATATTCAAATGAAATTCACTCGGCACCGAAAGGAGCACGTTGTTTCCGGTCATACTGACGATCTGCAGCGGACGGATCCAGACATTATAAGCCGTTTCCGATGTTTGTGGCTGCTCTTTGCACAATGCTTTGACGTAGTCAAAAATATCCTGGATCGAATCCATCGAGACACTCATAGTGACACTCCTTGTATGAAATCAACAGCAGAAAAGTCCTGCCCAATGGGTTTTGATGGGCAGAAGGCGCTATTTTTAGATAGTATCATTATAGCAAAAATCGAAGAGGAGTTCAAATGATTTTTCATTTTTTTTGAAACTTTCGTTTTTTTGCACAGCTTTTCGTTTAGCGGAGCAAAAACATGCCGAATTTCGCTTAAGGTGCAAATGTGGAAAAGCCCCAAAATCGAGTTTCTGTCCAAAAAACGAAAAATAGAACGCGTCTTTTTCTTTCATTTTTTGTTTGACGGGCGCTGCATGAAGAAAATGCCAAAAAATTGCAAAAAAATGCCCAAAAACCCTTGACAAAACCAAAGTTTATCCTTTATAATAAATTTTCGCAGGGTTTCTCTGTTTTTGCAGAGGAATGAATCATTGAGAGATCAAAGAAGTTTGATAACCATTCTCACGTTTGAGAGGAGGGCGACCCATGAAAAGAACCTATCAGCCGAAGAAACTGCAGAGAAAGAAAGAACATGGCTTCCGTAAAAGAATGTCTACTTCCAATGGTAGAAAAGTTCTTGCTCGCAGACGCGCAAAAGGCAGAAAACAGCTGACTCACTAAGAGAATCATGGCTAGACTGCGCCAAACGGTGCAGTCTATTCGTTTTTCGTTCCCAGGATAACAACGAATAACCACAAAAAGTCCTGCCGGGAGAAGTCCCTGCAGCTGCTTTTTGTGGTTTTTTGTTGGAGTCGAGTCTGCACCACATCCAAAGGAGGGACTCTGATGCGTTCGATGGTGACGCTCAAATTGAATAAGGAATTTAAGCGCGCCTACTATCGGGGACGTTTTCGGTCGTCTCCGGTGCTGACGAGCTATCTGATCCCCAACGGACGGGGCATCAACCGCGTGGGCATTACCACTCCGAAGAAGATGGGCAATGCCGTCGCGCGCAGCCGTGCGCGGCGCGTGATCCGCGCGGCGTATGTGTCGGTGCGGGAGCGGCTTTCGTTTCCGCAGGGGTATGATCTGGTGTTTGTGGCGCGGGACAAAACTCCCGCCGCCAAGTCCACCGATCTGGCCCGGGTGATGGAAAAACAGCTTTACGCCTTGATTCACGACAAGCCGCGGAAAAAGAAGGGATAAGATGCGGCATCTGTTGATACTATTGATTCGCTTTTACCAGAAGATCATTTCCCCGATGAAAGGGCAACCCTGCTGCCGCTTTTATCCGAGCTGTTCTGCGTATGCGGTGAAAGCGCTTAAAGAGCACGGCGCGATCAAGGGCACCATTTTGGCGGTCTGGCGGCTGTGCCGGTGCAATCCGTGGAACGTCGGCGGCATCGATTATGTGCCGCGCACCTTCAAGCTGGTGCCGTTTCGCGGAAACAATCATGAAAAGAACCTGTAAATCCAAAGGAGATTTAGACCCATGTCGATTATTGCTACCCCGCTTGGCTGGATCATGTCGTGGATGTATGAGATCATCCAAAACTATGGGATTGTGCTCATTCTGTTTACGTTTTTGATCCGTCTGCTGCTTTTTCCGCTGAACATCAAACAGCAGAAGGGCACCGCGAAGATGTCGCTTTTGCAGCCGAAGATGGACAAGCTGCAGAAAAAATACGGCAAAGACAAGGCCCGTTATCAGGAAGAGCTGATGAAGCTCTATGAAGAAGAGGGCTATAACCCGATGGCGAGCTGCTGGCCGCTGCTGTTCCAGATGATTTTCCTGTTCGGGATCATCGAAGTGGTGTACCGTCCGCTGCGCTACATGCTGGGCATTTCGACCGACGCCATTTCGGCGGCAACCAATATTCTGACCGAAGCCGGCGAAAAGGTGAGCGGCTCCAACGCACAGCTGGTGCTGGTCAACATCCTGCAGGGAAACGAAACCTCTTACAGTGCCGACGTCATTCAGAAACTCAAAGACTGCTTTGACCCGCAGGCGCTCGACGCCATCATGAACTTCAACATGCACTGCTTCGGCTTGAACCTCGGCGAGGTGCCGACCTTTGCATGGCCGATCATCCTGCTGCCGATTTTGTCGGGCGTCACCTCGCTGGCGGTTTCGATTCTGTCGGTGCGTCAGCAGAAACGCAACGGCATGTCCAAAGAACAGCAGAAGACGATGAACTCGATGAACGTGGTCATGTACCTCATGCCGCTGATGTCGGTGTGGTTTGCATTTTCGCTGCCGTCGGGCGTTATGTTCTACTGGATTGCGTCCAACGTCTTCTCCTTCCTGCAGACCTTTGTACTGTATAAATTCTATACGCCGGAACGCATGCGCGCGATCGCGGAAAAGGAAAGCCAGAAACGCAAAAAGAATCCGTCGCGCTATCAGCAGGCGATGCGGGATGCCCGCCGCGCACAGGCGCTCAAGGAAGGGCGCACCTTTGACGAAAGCGGGGTAAACCTCGACGACGAGGATGCCGCGGATGAAGCGCCCAAGAAGGAACCCACCGCCGCGGAACGCATTGCAGAAGCGAGAAAGCGCATGGCGGAAAAATACGGCGACGAATACGACGATTGATGGAAATAAAGAGGGATTCAAAATGGCAAAAGAAGTAATTATGACCGGGAAAACCACCGAAGAAGCGGTGGAAAAAGCGATTGCTTCGCTCGGGGTTTCCAAAGAACAGTGCCGCATCGAAGTGCTGGAAGAAGCAAAGAAAAAATTGTTCGGCTTGATCAAAGAAGATGCGAAGGTGCGCGTCACCGTGAAGGAAGAAGCACCGGCGAAACCGGCTGTGAAAAAAGCGCCGGCGGCGCAGAAACCGGCCCCCGAAGCACCGAAGGCAGAACAGCCCAAGGAAGAAGCAAAACCCTTCACCGGCGAACGCAATCCGAAACTGGTGGTTGCCATCGATTATCTGCGTGAAATCCTCGACCGCATGGGTCTGGAAGATTTCACCATTGAGGTGGACGAACACGAAGATTCGGCAACCCTCACCGTGCAGGGCAACAAGAAAAAACTGGGTGTGCTGATCGGCCGCCACGGCGAAACGCTCGACGCGCTGCAATACCTGCTCTTTTTGGCATGCACGCGCGTGGAAGGCAGCTATTACCGCATTACCCTCGACTGCGGCAACTACCGTGAAACGCGGGAAGAATCGCTCAAAGAACTGGCTGCCCGCACCGCAGCAAAGGTGAAGAAAAACGGCAGAAGCCAGATGCTCGATGCGATGAACGCTTACGAACGCCGCATCATCCATGCGGAACTGTCGAACATCGAAGGGGTCATCTCCAAATCGAAGGGCGAAGAACCGAACCGCCGCGTCGTGGTGATCCCCACCAATAAAAACGGACAGCCTTTGAACAACCGCCGTTCGGGCGGCTATGGCAGCGGACGCGGCGGATACCGAAAATCCCGCCGTCCGGAAAAGACGATGGAAGAAATTTTGAAGGAAGACCGCGCCGAAAAAGCAAAAGACACGGCGGATTCGGCAGCACCGGAAAAAATTTCGTTCTCGGAAGAGGAAAAGAATACCAAGCTGTATTCGAAAATTGAACTGTAAAAGTCACGAAACGTGTCTGTACCTGTGACAGACACGTTTTTTGTTCGATTGACGGAGGGAAAAAAGATGTTGAAACTGTATGGATCGAAAATTTGCAGCGACTGTGTCGAAGCGAAAGCCGCACTCGAAGCGCAGGGCGTGCCCTTTGAATATGTGGAGATTACCGAAAGTGTGGCGAACATGCGGGACTTTCTGCATTACCGCGACACCGAACCCGCCCTTGCCGAAGGCAAGGCACAAGGCCGCATCTGCATTCCGTTTTTGGTGTCGGAGGACGGCACGGTCTCGACCGACTGGGAAGCGTATGCCGTGACCAAAACCTGCGACTGCTGCTGAGGATGTGGCTATGAGTACGATTGCAGCGATTGCCACCCCGCTGGCGCTGGGCGGCGTATCGATGATTCGAATTTCCGGAAGTGGGGCTTTCTCGATTGCGGAACGCGTTTTTTTGCCGATCAGTGGGGAAAAACTTTCGGATAAGGCGGGTTATACTGCTTGTTATGGGAACTTTGTGGGGAATACGGGCGAAACGGTGGACGACGGCATCGCGCTCGTCTTCCACGCCCCGCACAGCTACACCGGCGAGGATGTTGTCGAGCTTTCCTGCCACGGCGGGGTGTGCATCACGAGAGAAATTCTCCGTCTGGTCTTAGACGCCGGCGCATCGCTTGCCGAGCCCGGCGAATTTTCCAAACGCGCCTTCTTAAACGGCAAAATGAGCCTGACGCAGGCGGAAGGGGTCATCGATCTGATCCATTCCAAATCGATGCAGGCGGCGCGCAGCGCGCATTCGCAGATGGACGGCGCGCTTTACCGCCGCATTTCGGGGATGAAAGAGGCGCTTTTGGCGATTGCCGGGCACCTCTCCGCCTGGGCGGATTATCCCGAAGAGGACTTGGAAGAGGTGGAATCCTCCGATCTCTTGGGACAGCTTTCCGCTTTGCAGCGGGAGAGCAAAAAGCTCCTTGCCACCTTCGACTCCGGCAAGCTTCTGCGCGAAGGGGTGGAAACGGTGCTCGTCGGCAAACCGAACGTCGGCAAATCGACGCTGATGAATTTGCTGTCGGGTGCGGAAAAGAGTATCGTCACCTCCATTGCCGGCACCACCCGCGACGTGGTGGAAGAGACGGTACAGCTGGGCGATGTGCTGCTGCGGCTGGCCGATACGGCGGGCATCCATGAAACCGACGACGTCGTCGAACAGGTGGGTGTCAAGCGCGCCATCGACCGCATCGAAACGGCGGGACTGGTGCTGGCGGAGTTCGACTATACGCTGCCGCTCTCGGAAGAGGACAAACAGCTCACCGAAGTGCTCGAAAAACAGGAAGTGCCGGTGCTGGCGCTGCTGCATAAAACCGACCTTGCCGGACAGATGGACGAGGAGTATCTGCGGGCGCATTATCCGAATTTGGTGATGACCTCGAAAGACGATCCCGAAAGCCTGACCCGCATCGAAGAGGCGGTCACCCGGCTGCTGCATTTGACCGGATTTGATCCGTCGCAGGGCATTTTGGCCAACGAACGCCAGCGCGGCTGTGCGGTGTTGGCGGACCGCGCCATCGGCGAAGCGGTGGACGCCCTCCAGGCCGGGATGACGCTGGACGCCGTCGATCTGTCGGTGGAGGAAGCGCTCGATGCGCTGCTGACCCTCACCGGCGAGCGGGTGACCGAAGCGGTGGTCGATCAGGTTTTCCACAATTTCTGTGTGGGTAAGTGAAGAAAGGCAGACAAAACGGATGAATTACGAATTAGGAAGTTATGATGTCGCGGTGATCGGCGCGGGGCATGCCGGGGTGGAAGCGGCGCTGGCCGCCTCCCGGTTGGGGACAAAGACGGTGCTCTTTACCCTCAGTCTGGACGCCATCGCCAACATGCCCTGCAACCCCTCCATCGGCGGGACAGCCAAAGGGCATTTGGTGCGGGAGATCGACGCACTTGGCGGCGAAATGGGCAAGGCGGCGGATGCCACCTTTTTGCAAAGCCGGATGCTCAACCGCGGCAAAGGACCGGCGGTGCACAGTCTGCGCGTGCAGGCCGACCGCCGCGCCTATCATCATTATATGAAGCGCGTGCTGGAACACGAGCCGAATCTCGAAATCAAACAGGCGGAAGTAGTGGACGTCGGCTTTGACGACGAAGGCTGCTTGAACCGCGTCTATACCAAACTCGGCGCCTGCTACCATGTGGGGGCGGCGATCATCTGTACCGGCACCTATCAGCGGGCGATGATCCATGTCGGCGAACTTTCTTACGAAAGCGGCCCGGACAGCAGCCTGCCGTCGGTGGGGCTGACGGATAAGCTTAAAGAATATGGCATCACCATCCGCCGCTTTAAGACGGGAACGCCGGCGCGCGTCCACCGCCGCAGCATCGATTTTTCGAAGCTCGAAAAACAGGACGGCGACAACCCCATCACCCCCTTTTCTTTTGGCACCAAGGGCGAACTCAAAAACCAGATGAGCTGCTACATCGGCTACACCAACGAGCGCACCCATCAGGTGATCCGCGACAACCTCGACCGTTCTCCCATCTATTCGGGGCGCATCCACGGCATCGGGCCGCGCTACTGCCCAAGCTTTGAGGACAAGGTGGTGCGCTTTGCCGATAAGCCGCGGCATCAGCTTTTCATCGAACCGATGGGGCTGGACACCGAGGAAATTTATTTGCAGGGAATGAGTTCCTCTCTCCCGGAAGATGTGCAGCTGGCATTTTTACGCACCATCGAAGGGCTGGAACACGTCGAGATGATGCGAAACGCCTACGCCATCGAGTACGACTGCGACGACCCGCAGGAACTGCTGCCGACCCTCGCGTTTAAGAAAATCCCGGGGCTTTACGGGGCAGGGCAGTTCAACGGCACCTCCGGCTACGAAGAAGCCGCCGCGCAGGGGCTGATTGCCGGCATCAATGCCGCGCATTTTGTCCAAGGCAAGGAACCGCTGGTGCTCGACCGCGCCTCCTCCTATATCGGGACGCTCATCGACGATCTGGTCGTCAAGGGATGTTCCGACCCCTACCGCATGATGACCTCTAGGAGCGAATACCGCCTGATTTTGCGGCAGGACAACGCCGACCAGCGCCTGACGCCGATCGGGCACGAACTGGGACTCATTGACGATGCGCGGTATGCCGATTATCTCGAAAAACAGCGTTTGATCCAAGAAGAACTCGACCGCCTGCGCCATACGACAATTTCCCCGCAGGAAGGGTTAAACGCCCTGCTTGTTTCACGTGAAACATCGGCGATGACGACGGGGCAGCGCGCTGCCGAACTGCTGCGCCGCCCGCAGCTTTCCTACGCCGATTTGAAACCCTACGACCCGACGGCGCCCGATCTGCCGCGCGAGGTGACCGAGCAGGCGGAAATTGAAATCAAGTACGAAGGCTATATTGCCAAACAGTACGCCCAGGTGGCGGAGATGCGGCGCATGGAAGGGAAAAAGCTTCCCTCGATGGATTATGCCGACATCCGCGGACTGCGGCTGGAAGCGATCGAGAAATTAAACAAAGTGCAGCCTTTAAACATCGGGCAGGCATCGCGCATTTCGGGCGTAAGCCCGGCGGATGTGTCGGTGCTGCTGATCTGGCTGGAACAACACGAAAAGGAAGAACGTCATGATTGACCGTGCATTTTTATTGGAAGAAGCAGCGAAGATGGGGATCACCCTCACCGCGGAGCAGGCTGTACTCTTTGACCGCTATGCCGCACTGCTGGTGTCGTGGAATGAAAAAATCAACCTGACCGCCATCACCGAACCGGCGCAGATCTGCGACAAGCATTTTGTGGACAGCCTGCTGCTGTGGCAGGCGGTGGAGCTTCCGGCGGGTGCGGCGGCGATTGACGTCGGCTGCGGCGCAGGTTTTCCGTCCATCCCCTGTGCGATTGTGCGCGGCGATGTGGAGTGGACGCTCTTAGACAGCCTGCAAAAGCGCATTCACTTTTTGGAAACGGTGTGCGCAGAACTTTCCCTCCCGGCGGCGGCGGTGCATGCCCGCGCGGAGGATGCGGGAAAGGATGCGGCGTACCGCGAACAGTACGATTTGGCGACGGCGCGCGCCGTGGCGAATCTGCGCGATCTGTCGGAATACTGCCTGCCGTTTGTCAAGGTGGGTGGCATGTTTGCCGCGCTCAAGGGCTACGAGGTGGAAGAGGAATTGACCGAAGCCGCCCGCGCCATTGAAACGATGGGCGGAGCGTTTGAAGGGGTGGAGAAATTCACCTTGCCGGACGGTTCGCGCCGTGCGATTGTGAAGATTCGAAAAGTTTCTCCCACGCCCCCGGCGTATCCCCGCACTGCGGCGAAGATGAAGAAAAAACCGCTGGTATAAAGAAGAAAGCGTCCAAACCAAACGGTTTGGACGCTGTTTTTTTTATGAAAAAAGGAATAACAAGTGAATGATAAAAATGGGGAAACCCCATACGAGGGTTTCCCCTCAAAAACAGTCCCCCGGACTGTTTTTTTCACCCCTTCCTGCGTTTTGCGGTGCAAAAAGATTCCGCTTTCTGCGGAAAGCGGCCAAAGGCGCCGCCTTTGGAAACCGCAAACCTTTGAAAAGGTTTGATCGAAACTTCTTTTGGTGTCCACTCACTTTATTTTTTGTCTAAAAAAGCCTGATCCCTGGACGGGATGCCGTCCTCATCGGAGCGCATCCGTTCGGCGCGGACGCGAAGCCCATATTTTTCCCGCAGACGCAAAATCTCCGCCATCATAGGGGAGGCATGGTGCACGTCGATTGCTTCCTGATCGCGCCAGCTGTCGATGAGCAAAATCGTCTCCGGATCGTCCAGCGGCTGATAGTACGCATACTGCAAATTGCCATCCTCCGCACGGATGGCGCTGACCACGCCGCTTTGGGTCATTTCCTCGGCAAAGAGACGCGCACGATCGCCGGTACCGGTATAATAAAGATGCAGGGTGATCGCCATAAAATCCCTCCGTTTGTGTTTTCTTTATCCTACCACAAACAGCGCCGAACTGCAAGCTTAGTGCTTCGGAGGTTTCGGCTTTAAGGGAATTTGAATGGTGTAGGTGATGGTGTCTTCGGTCTGCACCTGTTTGGCAGTTGCCAAAATGCCGCTTTGCTTCATCGCATCCACCGCCTTGTTGATGCTGTTGACAAAAAGCCGCACGTCCTTTGCCAAAAAAATGCGCTTTTGCCGGTGCTCTACCGAACGCCGCCGCCGCACCAGCTCTTCGGTCTGCGCGACGGTCAAATGCCCGTGTCCCACCTCGTCGATCACACTGCTTCGCAGTTCGGGCGGGCCGAGTTTTAATAAGGCGCGCGCGTGCCGTTCGCTCAAGTCGTAGGACAGGATTTTTTCCCGCTCTTCCGGTGTAAAGCGCAGCAGCCGCAGCTTGTTGGCAAGGGTGGACTGCGCCATCCCCAGTTTTTTGGCGGCCTCTTCCTGCGTGATCTGCCAATCGGTCAAAAGGGTCTGAATCGCTTCCGCAAATTCAAAGAGATCGAGGTTTTCCCGTTCCATGTTTTCAATCAACGCCAGCACGGCGGATTCGCGGTCATCTTTTTCCACAATGATGCAGGGCACTTGTGGAAAACCTAAGAGTTCGCAGGCACGCAGCCGCCGTTCGCCCGACACCAGCTCCAGACGGCCGTCCTCCACCCGCCGCACCGTCAACGGCTGCAGCAGGCCGTTTTCCTGAATGGAATGCGCCAGCGACGAAAGCTGTTCGGCGGAAAAGCGTTTGCGGGGCTGTGCGCGGTTGGCGGAGATCTTGTCGCAGTCCACCAAAAGTACCTGATTGACGATTGTTTCTTTCGTTTCCATCGCATCCATTCCTTTCTTCGTCTGATTTCAGTATAAGGGAAATAATGCATCATTTCCAGAACAATCCATCGCTTTCTTGCGACAGATCCGGCGCTTTTTTGCACACTTCCTCCAACGAGGCGGCCGATTCGGCAAAAGAAGCGCATTTTTACAAGAAAAAATGCCCATATTGTTTCACGTGAAACAGTGAAACTTTTTGCGGTGAACGCTTCACAAGCCATGGGAATTGTGTTATACTAGAAACCGTACAAGAAGAGAGAGGAAGGAGGCCGCCGATGGGAAAAATTATTGCCATTGCCAACCAGAAAGGCGGCGTTGGAAAGACGACGACCGCCGTAAACCTTGCGGCGGCGTTGGGAAAAGCGAAGAAAAAGACCCTTTTGGTGGACATCGACCCGCAGGGCCATGCGACCAGCGGACTCGGAATCAACAAACGGGCCATCGGCTGTTCGTCTTATGACCTGGTGCTGGGAGAAGCCCGCGCCAGCGAAGCGATTCTGCAAACGGAATTTAAAAAATTGTGGGTGATTCCGTCCAATATGCAGCTGGCGGGTGCGGAAGTGGAACTTGCCAAACGCGAACACCGCCTGCAAAACCTCAAGCGCGCGCTGGTGCCGATCAAGGAGGACTTTGATTATATTTTGATCGACTGTCCGCCTTCGCTGGGGCTGGTGACGCTCAATGCGCTGATCGTAAGCGACAGCGTCTTGGTGCCGATTCAGTGCGAATACTATGCGCTCGAGGGGCTGTCCCAGCTGATGGCGACGGTGCGACAGGTGCAAAAGCTCTACAATCCCGCGCTGGACATCGAGGGTGTACTGCTCACGATGTACGACAAACGCTTGAATCTCACCATTCAGGTGGTGGACGAGGTCAAAAAATATTTTCCGAAAAAGGTGTATAAAACGACCATTCCGCGAAACGTGCGCCTGTCGGAAGCACCAAGCTTCGGCGAACCGGTGCTTTACTACGACAAGGGATCGAAAGGTTCGCGCGCCTATGAGGATCTTGCCGCGGAATTTCTGAAAAAGCAAGCGAAACTGGAAAAGAAAGGAACGAACGCCGAATGAAGAAAAAGAGTCTGGGCAAAGGGCTCGACGCGCTGTTTGAAGACAACAGCACGACGCTCTCGTCCGGTACCGAACGGGTGCGGATGGCGGACATCGTCCCCAACAAGGAGCAGCCCCGCCGGGATTTTGATCTGGCGGCGCTCGAACAGCTGGCGGCGTCCATAAGAGAACACGGCGTGATTCAGCCGCTGGTGCTTCGCCCGATGCCAAACGGCACCTACCAGATTGTGGCGGGGGAACGGCGCTACCGCGCGTCCCGCATGGCGGGATTGTTGGAAGTGCCCGCCGTCGTGCAGGAGCTGACCGATCAGGAAGCGATGGAACTGGCGCTCATTGAAAACCTGCAGCGCGAGGATTTGAATCCGCTGGAAGAGGCGCAGGGGTATCAGGCGCTTTTGGATGAGTACCACCTCACCCAGGAGGAAATTGCCAAAAGCGTGGGTAAGTCCCGCCCGGTGGTGGCAAACGCCCTGCGGCTGCTGCATCTGCCGGAACCGGTACTGCAATATATCAAGGAAGGCGCACTGAGCGCCGGACATGCCAGAGCGCTCTGCGGGATGGACGATCCCAAGCAGCAGATTGCGCTGGCGGAAAAAGCGCTCAAAAGCGATTTGACGGTGCGGGAGGTCGAAAAGCTCGCCAAAAACCTGGAACCCTCCACGGTGAAGCACCGCACGCGCGACCACTATTACGAAGAAATGGAAGTGGCGCTCACCAATGAACTGGGGCGCCGCGTTCAGGTGCAGGGAACCCGGAAAAAGGGCAAACTCACCGTCGAATTTTATGGCAAAGAGGATTTAAGGGAACTGGCCGACCGGCTGCTGCAGCTGCTGGACGACCGCGACTGACAGGAAAGGGTTAAGTATTATGTTGGACATGCGTTTTCTCCGGGAAAATCCGGAACTGGTAAAGGAAAATATCCGCAAAAAATTTCAGGATCACAAGCTTCCGCTCGTGGATGAAGTGATCGAAAAAGACGCCGCTTACCGGGAAGCAAAACAGCGCGCGGACTATCTGCGCAGCCAGCGCAACAAGATCAGCAAGCAGATCGGCGGGCTGATGGCGAAAGGCCAGAAGGAAGAAGCGGAAGAAGTCAAAAAACAGGTCGCGGAAATGGCCAAAGAACTGGCGGAAACCGAACAGAAGGAAGAAGCACTGTCGGCAGAAATCCGCAAAATCATGCTGGTGATCCCGAACATCATCGATCCGTCGGTTCCGGTGGGCAAGGACGACAGCGAAAACGTTGAACTCGAAAAATTCGGCGATCCGGTGGTGCCGGCTTACGAAATTCCCTACCATGTGGACATCATGGAAAAATTTGACGGCATCGACCTCGACAGCGCGCGTAAAACCAGCGGCAACGGCTTTTATTACCTCTGCGGCGACATTGCAAGACTGCATTCTGCGATTTTGAGCTATGCGCGCGATTTCATGATCGACAAGGGCTTTACCTACTGCATCCCGCCGTTTATGATCCGTTCGAACGTCGTCAACGGGGTCATGAGCTTTGACGAAATGGAAAACATGATGTACAAGATCGAAGGGGAAGACCTCTACCTGATCGGTACGTCGGAACATTCGATGATCGGCAAATTCATCGACACCATCACCCCGGAAAGCGAACTGCCGAAGACCTTGACGAGCTATTCGCCCTGCTTCCGTAAGGAAGTCGGCGCACACGGCATCGAAGAACGCGGCGTGTACCGCATCCATCAGTTTGAAAAACAGGAAATGATCGTCGTCTGCAAACCGGAAGAAAGCATGGAATGGTTCGAAAAACTCTACCACTATACGGTGGAACTCTTCCGTTCGATGGATATTCCGGTGCGTTCGCTCGAATGCTGCTCGGGCGACCTGGCGGATTTGAAAGTCAAGAGCATCGACGTGGAAGCATGGAGCCCGCGTCAGCAGAAATATTTCGAAGTGGGCAGCTGCTCGAACCTCGGCGACGCACAGGCCAGACGTCTGGGCATCCGGGTGCGCGGCGCGGACAAAAAGACCTATTTTGCCCATACGCTGAACAATACGGTGGTAGCGCCGCCGCGTATGCTGATTGCGTTCCTTGAAAACAATCTGCAGGAAGACGGCTCGGTGCGCATTCCGAAACCGCTCCAGATGTACATGGGCGGCAAAGAAGTCATCCGCTAAATCGAAAAAAGGGAAAGGCTTTAAGAAAACCTTTCCCTTTTTGTGCCATTTGAAAGGGATTTCGATGAACGAAGAGCAAAGAAACAGGATTGGATGGCAAGTGCTCGCCGCGCGGTTTGGATGCAAAGTGGATGCCTTGTTTCAGGGGAAAACCGTATTTGTGGACGATCCAAGACTTTGCGGCAGCAGCGCACACGCGGCGGCATTCGGGGAAACGGTGCTGGTCTCGGCATCACACGAACTGTTGCCGCTCTTAAAAGAAGCGATGGCGCAAAAATCGCGGGATGAGGTGTTGGAATGTCCGCTTTTTTATGGTCAGTCCATCATTTATCTGCCGCACAGGGAAACGAAACCGTTTTCGTTACCCCAAGGGGTAACGCTGAT
>CALXIC010000237.1 GCA_944388265.1 uncultured Clostridia bacterium
ATTTTGTATGTGGCGCTCACGCGTGCACGGGAAAAGCTCATTTTGATCGGCACCGGAAAACACATCAAGCAGTTTGCCGTGTCGGCTGCCCGCGATGCCGCGCTTGCCCGCTCGACGGGCTGGGAAGCGTATTTGTCCCGGCAAAATTCCTACTTAAAATGGATTTGCGCCTCGCTTTCCGACAGCGAGGGTTATGCCGAGGCGTATGAAACCGGTCTGTGCACGAGCCGGACTGTGCCGTTTTCGTTTCAGTTTTGCCCGTCTTTAGAGGCGATGGAACAAATGGAAAGCGAACCTTATTTTTCAGCAAAGCCGGATGCGTCGCTTTTGCAAACCCTGCGAACACAGCTTTCTTTTTCCTATGAACGCGCGGCGTTTACCGTGCTGCCGGCGAAGCTGTCGGTCACACAGCTTACGAAAGAGTCGGAGCAGGAAGCGCTGTTGGAACTGCAGAAGCTGGAATTGCAGGAAACCGAGCGCTTTACCGGAGCGCAGCGGGGGACAATCCTGCATCGTTTTATGCAGTATGCGGATTTTGCCCATGCCAAGACGTCGCTGGAAGAGGAGATTTCGCACATGGTGGGACGAAATCTCTTTACCAAAGCGGAAGCACAGACCTTAAATCGCAAAAAGATTCACGCCTTTTTCGATTCGGATCTTTACCGGCGCATTGAAGAGGCGAAGAAGATCCATCGGGAATTTGCCTTCTTCTATGAGCTGGATGCTAACCGGCTCGATGAGACGCTCCCCGCCGGAGAACGCGTGTTGGTGCAGGGGATTGCCGACTTGATGCTGGAAGAAGCGGATGGTCTGGTCTTGGTGGATTACAAAACAGATGTCGTCCGCACCGACAAAGAATTGCTGGATCGGTACCAAGGACAGGTGCTGCTGTATCGGGAAGCACTGCGGGAATATTTCTCTTTGCCGGTCAAGGAAAGCTATCTGTTTTCCTTATATTTGGAGCGCGCGGTCAAAGTGGAAAATCAGTAAATAGAGGAAAAGAAGCTTCAAGTTCTTAAAAGGGCTTGAAGCTTCTTTTTTGGAACGATTGCGGGGTGAAAATATACCTAAGATAATCACACCACTCCTTTGCTTTTATCGACCAATCTCTTAAAATTTGTGCGAGTAGAACAAAAACGGCCCGAAAAATTCCCCATATTCCAAGCGCGAAATCCAGAAAATTCTCTTTCTTTTCCGAAGAAAGTGTGCTAATATGAAACAAAGAAACGGAAACCAACCACTTGATCTGTGAAGGGAGGGGAATCATGAGCCTCAAAGAAAGCCGTCCGCTGCCGCTGTCGGCGGTGGATGTGAACGATGATTTTTTCACACCATTTCAAACGAGAGTGCGCGAAATCGTGCTTCCTTATCAGGAACAAATTTTGCACGATGCAGTTCCCGGTGCGGAGAAAAGCCATTCGATTGAAAATTATCGCATTGCCGCCGGGGAATCATCCGGGGAGTATTACGGCCGCGTATTTCAGGATACGGATGTTTCCAAATGGCTGGAAGCGGCCGCCTATTCGCTGGCCAAGCATCCGGATCCACAGTTGGAAGCGCGCTGCGATGAGATGATCGAACTGGTTGGCCGCGTACAGGAACCGGACGGTTATCTGAATACTTATTTTACGATTGTGCATCCGGAGTACCGTTTTCAGAATCTGGAAGAAGGGCATGAGCTTTATTGTGCCGGGCATTTAACGGAAGCCGCCGTCGCGTATTATCAGGCGACCGGAAAGACCAGACTTTTGGAAATTGCGCAAAAGCTTTGTGATTTGCTCTGCTCTCGTTTTGGTCCGGGGAAAGAAACGGGTTATCCCGGACATCCGGAAATTGAACTGGCGCTGGTGCGGTTGTATGAAGTGACAGGCGCGCAGCGGTATTTGGATCTGGCGCAGTATTTCATTTTGGAACGCGGAAAAGACCCGCAGTTTTTCCGCAAGGAACGCGCCAAGCATCCGGGCTGGAGGATTTGGCCCAACAATCCGGACGTGACCACGATTTATCAAAATCAGGCGCCGGTTTACGATCAAAAGACGGTGGAAGGGCATTCGGTGCGCGCGATGTATCTTTGCACCGGCGCCGCGGACGTGGCGGCCTGGACGGAAGATGAACGGCTTTTCAATGCCTGCCGCACCCTTTGGGACAACACGGTGCAGCATCGGATGTATGTCACCGGCGGCGTTGGCCAAACCGTACATGGCGAAGCGTTTACCATCGACGACGATCTGCCAAACGACGCGAACTACGCCGAAACCTGTGCATCCGTTGCACTTTGCTTTTTTGCCAACCGGATGCTTCAGATGGAACCGAACGCCCGGTATGCCGATGAATTGGAACGCGCGGTCTATAACGGCACCATTTCGGGGATGCAGCTCGACGGCAAACATTATTTTTATTGCAATCCGCTGGAAGTCGTCCCCGGCGTTTCGGGTAAGCTGTTTGGTTATCAGCACATGCTGTACCGCCGCCCGCAGTGGTATGCGAGCGCGTGCTGCCCGCCGAATCTGGCGAGACTGCTGCTGTCGATTTCCAATTACGCCTGGACGGAAAACGAAACCACGCTCTATAACCACCTGTATGTGGGCGGTACGGTTTCGACGAAAGCGGGCGGCGGGATGACCGTTTCGCTCGAGTCGCATTATCCCTGGTCGGGACAGTTGACCTATCGGGTGGAGCCGCATCACGAATGTTGTTCTGCGACCTTGGCGCTTCGCGTGCCGGGTTGGTGCAAAGCCTATACGCTTTCGGTCAACGGTGCATTCGTTCCGGTGCAGACGCTCATCAAAGACGGGTATCTCTATCTGGCGCGCAGCTGGAAATCGGGCGACATCGTCACCTTGGATCTGACGCTTGAGGCGCGCCGCGTGTGGGCAAATACCGCTGTCCGCGCGGATGCGGGATGCGTGGCTTTGCTCTACGGTCCGCTGGTATATGCGGCGGAAGAAGCCGATAACGGCGCGCAGCTCTCGGCGCTGTCCGTGCTGCGGGATGCCAAGCCGACGATCCTGCCCTTTGATGAAACGCTGTTGTCGGGGGTGTGCCCGATGGAAGTGGCGGGGGTACGGCGCGTAGGGGAAACGTCTCTCTATTCCACCGAACCGCCGCAGGAAGTGCCGGTGACGATTCGCTTGATTCCCTATTACACCTGGGGCAACCGCACGCCGGGTGAAATGCGTGTCTGGCTGCATGAAAAAACTTAACTTTGTCTTGATCCAGATGACTGGATGTAAATAATCAGACGGTTTGATTCCGTCAAAAAAGGAAAGGATGGATCAGAATGATCTGTAAAGAAAACACTCCGCTTTCGGTAAAAAATGTGGACATTCATGACGGATTTTTTACCCCGATTCAGGATTTGGTTCGCCATGTTGTGATTCCGTATCAGGAAAAAATTCTGCATGACGAAATTCCGGGTGTGGAAAAAAGCCATGCCATTGAAAACTTTGAAATCGCTGCTGGCGATAAACAGGGCGAATTTTACGGAATGGTCTTCCAGGATTCGGACCTTGCCAAATGGCTGGAAGCGGTCGCTTATTCGCTGGCTGTTGAACCGGATGCCGAACTGGAAGCGCGTGCGGATGCTCTGATTGATCTGGTAGGCCGTGCACAGCAGGAAGACGGCTATCTCAACACCTACTTTACGGTGAAAGAACCCGAACGCCGCTGGACCAACCTCATGGAATGCCACGAACTTTACTGTGCAGGCCATATGATTGAAGCGGCAGTCGCTTATTATGAATGCACCGGTAAAGATAAACTGCTCAAGATCACGTGCCGTATGGCCGACCATATCGACAATCGTTTTGGCCCGGGCAAAGTGCGCGGGATTCCCGGACATGAAGAAATCGAATTGGCGCTGCTTCGCCTTTACAGCGTGACCAAAGAAGAACGCTACCTGAAACTGGCGAAATATTTCATCGACGAACGCGGCCAGCAGCCGGATTACTTCGTGGAAGAAGAAAAACAAAACGGCGGTTGGAAATACTTCGGTATGTCCACGAAAAAACCGGAATATATGCAGAATCAGGCGCCGGTTCGCGAACAGACCACGGTAGAAGGCCACTCGGTTCGTGCGGTTTACCTGCTCACCGGTATGGCGGATTTGGCTGCCCGCACCAACGATCAGGAATTGTTTGACGCCTGCGACCGTTTGTGGGACAACATGGTGGAAAAACGCATGTATCTGACCGCTGGCATCGGCTCTACCCGCGACGGCGAAGCCTTTACCATCGACTATGATCTGCCCAACGACACCATTTATGCGGAAACCTGTGCTTCGGTTGGTCTTTGCTTCTTTGCCAATCAGATGCTGCAGATGAAACCGTCGGCAAAATATGCGGATATCATGGAACGCGCGTTCTACAACGGCACCATTTCCGGCATGCAGCTGGACGGCAAACGCTTCTTCTACGTCAACCCGCTGGAAGTCAATCCGGGTGTATCCGGCAAACTCTTCGGCTATGAACATGTTTTGCCGAAGCGTCCGGGCTGGTATGCTTGTGCCTGCTGCCCGCCGAACCTGGCTCGTATGGTCGGTTCGCTCGCATCCTATGCTTGGGCGGAAAATGAAACCACCATCTATTCGCACCTCTTTGTCGGCGGTACGGCAAAATTCCAGACGGCTGGCGGTGTCACGGTTCAGCTGACCTCCAACTATCCGTGGGACGGCAACCTGACCTATAAAGTCACTCCGGCAACGGAAGGCAGCACCTTTACGCTCGCTGTTCGTATTCCGGGCTGGTGCAAACAGTATACGCTGCGCGTCAACGGCGTGGAAGTCGACGCTTCTTCAATGATGAAAGACGGCTATGCACACATTACCCGTGCATGGAAAGCAGAAGATACCGTTTATCTTTCGATGGAAATGCCGGTGGAAAAAGTGTACGCCAATACGGCTGTTCGTGCGGATGCCGGCTGCGTCGCTTTGATGCGCGGACCGCTCGTCTATGCGTTTGAATCGGCAGATAACGGCGAACAGCTGCAGGCACTGCGCATTCCGCGTGAATCGGTTGGCCGCGTGCTTCCGTTTGAAAAAGATCTGCTCAACGGCATTGTTCCGATCGAAATCGACGGTATTCGTCTGGTTTCCAGCGGCGAACTGTATTCCACCGAACCGCCAAAGGAAGAAAAAGTGGTGCTCCGTGCGATTCCGTACTACACCTGGGGCAACCGCAGCGGTTCGATTGCAGCAATCGAATCCAAAGGACTTGAAATCGACGAAGGTACGTTGTCGATGGCGTTCAATGCGGACGATCTGGACGACGAAGGTGCAGGTCAGATGCGCGTTTGGATGCTTGAAAAATAAAACCGGGCAATTTCCGGTCAAATAAAGGGATGGCGCGGATACTTTTATTCGCGCCGAACCAATTTCAAACAAAGATGGGAAGGTGAATGATGATGAAAGCAAAATGGACGGCTTTAAAAGGCAAATCGGTGACCCTTTGGGATCACGAACTGCTTCGCCGGCGTCAGGACAACCGAGACTATATGATGCGGCTGAAAAATCAGCATCTGCTTCAGAATTTTACGCATGAAGCGGGAATTTGTGATATTTTCGGCAGCGAAGAACTCGATCAGATTCATGGCGGTTGGGAATCACCGCTTTGCCAGCTGCGCGGCCACTTCTTGGGACATTGGCTGTCTGCGGCGGCGATGAATGTGCAGGCAACCGGCGACCAGGAACTGAAAGCCAAAGCGGATGCTATCGTACATGTTCTAGCACAGTGTCAGGAAGAAAACGGCGGGGAATGGGTCGGCTCCATTCCGGAAAAATATCTGGACTGGATCGCCAAAGGTAAAGGCGTTTGGGCGCCCCATTATACGCTGCATAAAACGCTGATGGGTCTTTTGGACATGTATGAAATGACCGGCAACGAAGAAGCGCTCGGCATTGCGGTGAATTTTGCCAAGTGGTTTGACCGCTGGAGCGCGAAATTTACCCGGGAAGAATTTGATAATATTCTCGACGTCGAAACCGGCGGGATGCTGGAAGTCTGGGTGCAGCTTTACAACATCACCAAAGATCCGACCCATAAGAACCTCATCGACCGCTACTATCGCGGACGGTTGTTTGATGCGTTGCTGCGCGGGGAAGACGTGCTGACCAATATGCACGCCAATACCACCATTCCGGAAGT
>CALXIC010000238.1 GCA_944388265.1 uncultured Clostridia bacterium
CCGTGTATTAAGGACAGCCCCTTTAGACAGAAACAGCGATTGTTTAGACAATCGCTGTTTTCTTTTTATCCGCACATTTCGGCAAAATCTGACCGTTTCCATCATCACTGTTTTTGGATGCTGAACAGGAGGAGCTTTGATGAAAAAGATTGCTGTGGTCACCGGCGCGTCCAGCGGACTGGGACGGGAATTTGTCCGCCAGATCGCCAAAGAAACCGCTCTGGATGAAATTTGGGTCATCGCCCGCCGCCGCGACCGGCTGCTGGCACTGGAACAGGAAGTCACGGTTCCGCTGCGCATTCTGGCGCTGGATCTGACCGATCCCCAAGCGCTCGATGCCTACTCCGCAGAACTTCGGGCGGCGCGTCCGTCGGTAGAACTTCTGGTGCATGCCGCGGGATTTGGAAAAATGGGTGATTACCGAGCCATTGCACTCGAAGATGCCACCCGCATGATCGATCTCAACTGCAAAGCGGCCGTCAGCATCACCGAACGCACCCTTTGGCGGATGCACCGGGGCAGCCGCATTTTGGAAATCTGTTCCACCGCGGCGTTTCAACCCCTGCCTGCACTGAACGTCTACGCCGCCACCAAATCCTTTTTGTATCACTATACCCGGGCGCTGCGCGTGGAACTGCGCGGCCGGTGCATCGGGGTGACGGCGGTATGCCCCTACTGGATCAAAGACACCGAATTTATTGAGAATGCGCGCCGCCATGCCGGAAGCGACGCGGTGCGTCATTTCCGTTTTGCTTCCACTGAACGGGAAGTCGTCGCCCAAGCGCTTGCAGACAGCCGCCAAAACCGCGCAGTCTCCACACCGGGAGCGGTGTGCTCGATGGACCGCATCGCCGCAAAAATCCTCCCGTCCAGTCTGCTGATGGAAGCATGGAACTGGATGCGCACCAAATAAATCTATAAAAAAGAAGGACGGGAAATCCCGTCCTTCTTTTTTTATTCTTCGACGCTGATGAGTTTCGATGAACCACCCAGCGTAATCAAAGACGCCGGAGGCTGAATGTGATGCTCTTCGAGCGCACGGTGGATGTTTTCGTTCAAATCATAATAGAGCGTCCAGTAATCTTCGTTTTTGCACCATACCCGCACGGCGAAATCCAACTGCCCCTTCATCTGACAGCTCATGCGCACCAGCACTTCGCGGTCGCGGTCGAATCCTTCGGTGTGGTCGAGCACCTCCTGGATGATGCGTTTGACTTCATCGCCCGAATGGGTCACCGCCGCATAAAAGACGAGATCGAGCCTGCGGTATTCCTCCGCGGAATAGTCGACCACCGCAGCATTGGTCAACAAGCTGTTGGGCATCGTGACGCGCTTGTTGTCGGGCGTGAGCAAAACGGTGTAAAACGTTTGGATTGCCGATACCGTCCCGGAAAAGCCGCTGGCTTCGATGTAATCCCCGACCGCAAAGGGTTTGAAAAAGAGGATCATCAGCCCGCCGGCGAAATTACCGAGAACACCCTGTACCGCCAGCCCGATGGCGACGCCTGCGGAAGCCAGCACCGTGACAAAGGAGGATGCCGGAATTCCGACGATTCCGCAGCAGATGATCACCAATACAATGTAAAAGACAATGTTGCCGAAACTATGCAGAAAGGTTGCCAGGCCCCGATCCATGCGCTGAACGCCGCGCAGTTTCATAAAGCGCTTCATCAACAAGGTAATGATGCGGTTGCCGATGAAGAGCACCACCAGCGCATACACCAAATTGAGTCCGAATCCGGACAGCGCGTCAAGCAAAGACTGGATTATTTTTTCCATACCATCCATCCTTTCTTTCGAGAAGATTTGCTTTTATTATAGCAAATTCGGGAAAAATGTAAATGTTTTTGTTTTCCCCTCTTTCAAAATATGCTATACTAAACATAAGTGTAACCATGAAATAAAGGAAGAACAAACGATGAAAACGATCCGAACCTATCCCGCACTCACCGTTTCCCGCAAAGCGGAAGCTTCGCTCAAAGCCGGGCATCCGTGGGTATACGGGGAAGAAATCCGCTCCAAAACCGCCGAACCGGAAAACGGCGCACTGTGCGACGTCCTTTCCGACAAAGGCCGCTACCTCGGCACCGGCATCTTCAGCGCGCACAGCAAAATTCAGGTGCGCATCCTTTCCAAAAACGCCAACGACCGCTTCGATGAAGCGTTCTTCAAACGCCGGCTGCAATACGCGGTGGATTACCGCCGCACCGTCATGCCGGGGGACGATTTTGCCTGCTGCCGTCTCGTATTCGGTGAAGCGGACGGCCTGCCGGGTGTGACCATCGACCGCTTCGGCGACCTTTTGGTCGCGCAGGTGCTCTCCTACGGGATGGAACAGCGCAAAGACGTGCTCTTTGAAGCGCTCGTCGAACTGCTCGAATCGTCGGGCGAAACCATCCGCGGGCTCTACGAACGAAACGACGTCGCCATCCGAAGCCTCGAAGGGCTGCCCGTTTACAAGGGCTGGTATCCGCTCAAGGACCGCCCGCTGCCCGATTCGCCCCTGACCGAAATCGTGGAAAACGGCGTGCGCTACACGGTGGATGTGGAAAACGGACAGAAGACCGGCTTTTTCCTCGACCAGAAATACAACCGTCAGGCGGTGGCGCGCATCGCCAAAGGCCGCCGGGTGCTCGACTGCTTCACCCACACCGGATCGTTTGCGCTCAATGCCGCCATGGGCGGCGCTGAGCATGTGACGGCGGTGGACGTCTCCGAAACCGCGGTGGAGATGGCAAGGGAAAACGCCGTCAAAAACCGTCTCGACGGCCGGATGGATTTTCTCTGCGCCGACGTGTTTGACCTGCTCCCGAAACTCACCGAAGAGGGCGGTCACCCCTACGATTTCATCATTCTCGATCCGCCCGCCTTTACCAAAAGCCGCAAAACCATCCACAACGCCGAACGCGGCTACAAAGAAATCAACCTGCGCGCCATGCGGCTGCTGCCGCGGGGCGGCTATCTTGCCACCTGCTCTTGCTCGCATTTTATGCGAAACGATTTGTTTGTGAAGATGCTGCACGCGGCGGCAAAGGATGCGGGCGTGGAACTGCGCCAGATCGAAGCGCGCCAGCAATCCCCCGACCATCCCATTTTGTGGAACG
>CALXIC010000239.1 GCA_944388265.1 uncultured Clostridia bacterium
AAAAAAGCAGTCGATGAATTAAACGTCTTTCCGGTGGCGGACGGCGATACCGGAGCGAATATGTCGAGGACCATCGGCGCGGGCAAGAAAGCGCTGGAAAGCCAGCATTCGGATTCCGTATCCAAAGTGGCGGACTTGACGGCGTCGTCGCTGCTGCGCGGCGCGCGCGGCAACTCGGGCGTTATTTTGTCGTTGTTGTTCCGCGGCATTGCCAAGGGACTCAAAGAAAAGGATGAGATGACGGGCAGAGATTTTGCCGACGCGCTCACCCTTGGCGTGCAGAGCGCCTATCAGGCGGTCATGAATCCGACCGAAGGCACCATTTTGACGGTGGCACGTCTCGCGGCAGAACGCGCCGTGCAGACCGCAAACCAAACCAACGACCTGGTGACCGTATTTGAAGAAACGGTACAGGCGGCAGGCGAAGCGCTGGAACAGACGCCGGAACTGCTGCCGGTACTCAAAAAAGCGGGCGTTGTGGACGCCGGCGGCAAAGGCCTTTTGGTGATTTTGGAAGGCATGCTGTCGGTCATCCGTGACGGACGGATGATTGATTTGGCAGAACCGGCAGCAAAAGTACCGGCAGCGCCGACTGCCGCACCCTCCGCCAGCCCGTTCGATCTCGTGGAAGGCGACATCAAATTCTTCTACTGCACCGAATTTTTGGTGGAAAGGAAGAAGGACGCGAAAGATGCATTGGCGCTGCGCGCCTATCTGGAAACCATCGGCGACTGTGTGGTGGTGGTGGATGACGATTCCATCATCAAGGTGCATGTGCACACCAACCACCCGGGTAAAGCGCTGGAAGAAGCGCTCAACTTCGGTACGCTGATGAACATGAAGATCGAAAACATGAAAGAACAGTACGCCGCCAAACAGCACGAAGCGGCGGAAACGAAGGTCAACGTGGCGTATGTGCCGGTCGATCCGTCGGTGGAATACGGCTTTGTCGCCGTGGCGGCGGGCGAAGGTCTGCGCGGGCTCTTTACCGAACTGGGCGCCGATCAGGTCGTGAGCGGCGGACAGACGATGAACCCGAGCACCGAAGACATTTTGGCGGCGATTCATGCAACGCCGGCGAAAACCGTCTTTGTGCTGCCGAACAACAAAAACATCATCATGGCGGCGGAACAGGCCGTGCAGCTTGCCGACCGCAAGGTGTGCGTGCTCCAAACCCGCACCATTCCGCAGGGCTTGTCGGCGATGCTCGCCTTCGATCCGGATGCTTCCTTTGCTGATAACCGCACCAACATGACGGCGGCGTTCGATCAGGTGCATACCGGACAGATCACCTTTGCTGCAAGGGATTCCGATTTTGACGGCCACGACATCAAGCGCGGACAGATTTTGGCGATGGACAACGGCAAACTCACCTTTGTCGAAAAAGACCTCTCCAAAGCGCTGCATAAGCTGCTGCGCAGCATGACCAAAAAATCGGACGGCACCTTCCTGACGGTCATTACCGGGGAAGATTTGCCGGAATCGGCGCTGGAAGAAGAACAGCGCTATATCGAAGCGAAATATGGCGACCGCTATGAACTCAATTTCATCCGCGGCGGGCAGCCGGTTTACTATTATATTTTGTCATTGGAATAAGAAGGAGCGGTTATGCCAGACATCACCGATTCGGTTCAGTATCTGAAAGGGGTTGGCGAAAAGCGGGCGGCGCTGTATCGCAAGTTGGGAGTAGATTCAATCTGCTCCCTTTTGCGTTTTTTTCCGCGTACTTATGTGGATTATTCCGCCGTGGTGCCGGTGGCCGAAGCGTCCATCGGCGAGACGGTCTGCGTGGAGGTGACCATCTTCCGCAAAGGTCCGGAACAGCGCATCCGCAAAGGGCTTTCCATCTTTCGGGCGTTTGCCACCGATGGAAGCACCGACCTGACCATTACCATCTACAACAATAAATTTCAGTTTGCCGCGTTGAAAACCGATCATCCCTACCGCCTGTACGGCGTAATGAAGGGAACGCTGCTGCGCAAGGAGATGCAGTCGCCGCAGATTTTAGACCCCGATCAGCAAATGGGGCAGATTCAGCCGGTCTATCCCTTGACCAGCGGACTGACCAGCCGGATGGTGGCGGTGAATATGCGCCAGGCGCTGGAGCTTTACGGCGATCATCTGGAAGAGGTGCTGCCCGATGCATTGCGCCGGCAGGAACACCTTTGCCATATGCGCTATGCGTATGAAAACATCCATTTTCCGCAGGATGCGCATGCCCTCAAGGTTGCCAGACGGCGGCTGGTGTTCGAAGAACTGCTGACCTTGCAGCTGGGGCTTTTGCTGATGCGGGGGCGTGTGCGGGAAGAAAATGCCATTCGTCTGGAACAGATGGATCTGTCGCCCTTTTTGGCAGCGCTTCCCTTTGCGCTCACCGAGGGGCAGCAGCAGGCGATCAAGGACAGCATCGCCGATCTGCAAAGCGGGCGTCCGATGAACCGTCTGGTGCAGGGGGACGTCGGTTCCGGCAAAACGATGGTGGCGTGTGCGCTGGGGTATTTACTGGCACAAAACGGCTGTCAGACGGCGGTCATGGCGCCCACCGAAATTTTGGCGCGCCAGCATCTGGAAACCTTCCGCCGCCTGCTGGAACCCTTGGGCGTGTCGGTGGAACTTCTCACCGGCAGCATGACCCAAAAGCAAAAGCGCGAACGCCGGGAAGGGCTCGCAAACGGCACGATTTCGGTCGCGGTAGGGACCCATGCGCTTTTGTCGGACGACGTGGCGTTCGCACGTCTCGGATTGGTCATCACCGATGAACAGCACCGCTTCGGTGTGCGTCAGCGCGCCGATTTGGCCAAAAAGGGGCTTCATGTGCACAAACTGGTGATGAGTGCTACCCCCATCCCCCGAACGCTCGCATTGATGATTTACGGGGAGCTGGACGTCTCTTCCATTCGTCAGCTGCCGGGCGGACGCAAACCGGTGGAGACCTATCTCATTCGTGGATCGAAGCGGGCGCGCGCTTTTCACTTTATCCGCGAGCACATCGCCCGCGGGCTTCAGGCGTACATCGTCTGCCCGCTCATTGAAGAAAACGAGGAACTTGAGCAAAAGCTCTATTCGGTGGAGGAATACGCGCAAAAACTGCGCGAATCGGAACTGGGGGACACCCGCATCGGGGTGCTGCACGGGCGGATGAAAGCGGCGGACAAGGACGCGGTGATGCAGGCGTTTCAGCAGCATCAGCTTGACGTGCTGGTTTGCACCACGGTGATTGAGGTCGGCGTGGACGTGCCGAATGCGGCGGTGATGCTGATTGAAAATGCCGAACGCTTCGGCTTGTCGCAGCTGCATCAGCTGCGCGGACGGGTCGGGCGCGGCACCGCGCAGAGCACCTGTATTTTGGTGAGCGATCATTCCAATCCCGATACCCGAAAGCGATTGAAGATTTTAGCGGGCACGTCCGACGGCTTTGCTCTGGCGGAAGAAGATCTCAAGCTGCGCGGCCCCGGCGACTTTTTCGGCAACCGGCAGCACGGGCTGCCGATGCTGCAAATTGCCTCGATGGCGGACGATGTGGAACTCATCGCCCGCACACAGGATGCGGCGAGAGAACTGCTCGAGCAGGCCCCTTCTTTGGAAAAATTGGAACATCAGCCGCTCAGGCGCTCCATTGACCGGTTGTTTGCCGACGCCGGCACGACTTGATGAGGTTTCCTCCCATGCGCGAAAGATACCACAGCGCGGGTGTTTCGTCCATTGATTCCCAAAGACCGATGTGGTATGATGAAAAAAACATCGAAAGTAGGGAACAACCATGGAACTAAGCTTGCTGCTCATGGAGCAGATTTTGTCGATGGCAATCATGATTTTGATGGGGTTTGCAATCGTGCGCCTGGAGGTCGTTCGGTCGGAGGACAGCGGTGTACTGGCGGCGATTACGCTGAATGTGATTTCGCCCTGCGTCATCATCAATGCCTTTCAGATCACCTTTTCCATGGAAAAGCTCAAAGGATTGCTGCTCGCCATCGGTGCAGCGATCCTGCTTCATGTGCTGTTTATTTTGTGCACCCATTTCATCGGGAAAGCAGCGAAGCTGAATTCCATTGAACGTGCATCGCTGATTTATTCCAATGGGGGGAATCTGATCATTCCGCTGGTTTCCGCTCTGTTAGGGGAAGAAGCGGTGTTTTATTCCTGCGCCTTCATTGCGGTGCAAAACGTACTGCTTTGGACGCATGCGGTCTCGCTCATCAGCGCGCAGAAGCGCCGCAATCTGAAAAAAATTGTGACCAATCCCAATATGATAGCGATAGCGGTTGGTTTGACCTTGTTTCTTTGCCGGATCACCCTTCCGGAACTGCTGGGCAGTACCGTCGCCAAAGTCGGCGGAATTGTCGGCCCGGTGTGCATGCTGGTGATCGGAATGATTATGGGCGGCACCAATTTGAAGCGGGTGTTTTGGTATCCGCATGCCTATTTGGTCTGTTTGGGACGGCTGATCGTGTATCCTCTGCTGTTGATTTTGGTATTTCGAATCACCGGCATGACGCAGCTTTTTCCGGAAGCGCATGAAATTTTGCTGGTGACGCTGCTGGCGGCGTCCGCACCGGTGGCGGTGACCGTGACCAACATGGAAAGTCTTTTCGGATCGGACCCGGTGCGTGCAGGGTCTATCAATGTGATGTCCGTCATCTTCTGCATCGCAACGATGCCGCTGATGGTGGCCATCTATCAGCTGGTTTGTTGAAAGGAGCCGTTATGTTTACAAAGATTCATCATGTCGCGATCATTGGAAGCGATTACGAACGCTCCCGCCATTTTTATGTCGACGTGCTGGGGTTTCCCGTCATCCGGGAGCATTACCGCGAAGAACGCGGGGATTATAAAATCGATCTGGCGTGCGGGGAGGTGGAACTCGAACTCTTTATCATGCCCCAAAGCCCCAAGCGCGTGAATTATCCGGAAGCGCAGGGATTGCGGCACCTGGCGTTTCGGGTGGAATCGGTCGATGAAACGGTGCGGATGCTAAACGAAAAGGGCATCGAAACCGAACCGGTGCGGCTGGACACCTACACCGGCAAGAAGATGACGTTTTTCCACGACCCTGATGGACTGCCGCTGGAAATTCATGAATAACACCGGGAAGGAAGAATCAGCATGATGCGATATTTACTTGGGGAACAGCTCGAGGAACTCCCAGCAGGCGGGGTACATTCTCCAATGGAGGAGTGGGAGGAACGCCCGGCGGTTGTGGTCGTCTCTTCCCGGGAAGCACACGCGGCGCTTGAGCACACCGGCATGCGTTTTGAGGGGAAAATTGATCTGCGTGAGGTCAATTTCTGTAAATTGGAAAGCCAGGCGGAATGTCTGGTGGGCTCGCTTTGCATTCCAAAGCTGTTGGATGTGACGGACGGACGGTACCGCGTGATGTTTTTGGTCAACCACAAAAACATTGTGCTGATCGACGATACCGATTTTACCTACCGTCAAATTCAGCATATCCGCCGCAACCGCTCCAATCAGGGGGACACCAAGGAACGCTTTTTGTATAATTTCCTGCTGGAAATCATCAGCCGCGATGTCAGCGTGCTCAGCCAGTACGAAAAGCGCCTGATGGATTTGGATGAACAGGTGATTCACGACAAGCTGTACGACTTCCAGTCGCATTTTACCCGCATTCGGCGGGAGCTTTTGGTGCTGCGCGGGTATTATGACGAGTTGGTCGATTTTGCCGAAGAACTGGAAGAGAACGAAAACGGCTTCTTTGCGCAAAAACAGCTGCTGTATTTTGGCACCATTACCGGACGCGCCGACCGCCTGCTGGGCAAAACGGGCTATCTTTTGGAGTACGCCAAGCAGGTGCAGGATGGGTATCAGGCGCGGGTGAGCGAGGAACAAAACAGCAACATGCAGTTTTTGACGGTGCTGTCCACCGTTTTCTTTCCGCTGACGCTGATTACCGGCTGGTATGGCATGAATTTTCAGAATATGCCGGAGCTCAAAAGCGGGTATCCCTTTGTGATTGTGCTGAGCATTTTGGTTGTGGTACTCTGCGTGCTGATCTTTAAAAAGAAAAAGATGTTTTAGAAAAGAAAAAAAGCTGCGCACGGCTGTGCGCAGCTTTCTTAAAAACGCCAACAAAAAAACCGATGCTTTTGCATCGGTTTCCTGGAGGCGTCACCCAGATTCGAACTGGGGGTGAAGGTGTTGCAGACCTCTGCCTTACCACTTGGCTATGACGCCGAATATGGAGCGGATTACGAGACTCGAACTCGCTACCTCCACCTTGGCAAGGTGGCGCTCTACCAGATGAGCTAAATCCGCAGGTCGCGCCTTCACGATTGCAAAGACGCAGGATGGTGGAGACAATAGGGCTCGAACCTATGACCCTCTGCTTGTAAGGCAGATGCTCTCCCAGCTGAGCTATGCCTCCATCCGTTTGTCGCTTTCTCAAGCGACGAAATTTATTATAACGGATAAAGGGGATTTTGTCAACCCCTTTTTTATAATTTTTTTGAATCTTTTGCAAGGGCGCGAAGTTCGGCCGGGGAGAAGGTGTATTTCTTGTCGCAGAACTGGCAGTTGACCTCGATTTCCTTTTCGTCGGACGCCATCTGTTCCAGTTCGCCGGCTCCTAAGCTGATGAGCGCTTTGGACACTCGTTCTTTGCTGCAATCGCAGGAATAGGACGCGTCAAAGGTGTCGAGCACTTCCGGTTCCAGCCCTTTGAGCATGGTTTCGCAGATCTGTTCCGGCGTCATTCCTTCGTCGATCATGGCGCTGACCGGTTTGGCATTTTTGAGATTTTCTTCCAGCACGTCGATGCAGGCTTCGTCTGCAAAGGGAAGGAGCTGAATCAGATAGCCGCCGGCGGCGCGCACCGTCAGATCGGGATTCACCAAAACGCCCAGCCCGCAGGCGGTCGGGGTCTGTTCACTCGTCGCGTAGTAGGAGGTCACGTCCTCGCCGATTTCACCCGAGACAATCGGTACCTGCCCGATGTATGGTTCCTTGAGGCCGATGTCCTTCACGACGCTGAAGACGCCGTCCGTGCCCACGGCACCGCGGACGTCCAGTTTTCCCTGATCGTTTAACGGGAGTTCCACATAGGGATTTTGCACCCAGGATTTCACGTTCCCCATGCTGCTGCCCACGGCCATCAGCGTGCCGCAGGGGCCGCCGCCGTTGATGCGCAGGGTGAGGGAATCGTCTTCGTGTTTGAGCATGCTGCCCATCATCGAGGCGGCAATCGTCAGCCGCCCCAATGCGGCGGTGACAACGGCGGAAGGATGGTGGATTTGTTCCATCCGTGCAATCATATCGGTGGCATCCACCGCACAGCATAAGACGCTTCCGTCTTTGGAGATGCTTCGAATCATTTTACTCATAATCGTCTTCCTTTATTCCAATTCAGGCAATGGTTTTTGATTTTTGCAGACCACATTTTTCAGCACATAAACCACCCGCTCGGTCGTGGGGGCGGGCGCGTCAAAGGAAAGTTCCGCGTAGCGCGCAAGAACGGTCATGCCCGCCGCTTCGATCATTTGGCGCAGTTCTTCTTCGGTGTAGGCGCGTTCGGAAAAGCTTTCCTGTGTGCGGTCGTAACAGTCGTTTTCTTCGTCGTAGGCGAAGAGGTCGAGCGTGATGTCCACCACGTGATCGGGCTGTAGGGTGTTCTGCCAGACGCAGTAGATGTCGTCCAGATCGTAGACGAAGGTGTTGTTTTGCAGCACCTCTTCGTGCTTGTAGACGGTGTTCACGTCAAAGATCACCCGTGCGTCCTCATTTAAAAAGAGGGCGATGCGTTCAAAGACTCCCGCCAGTTCGTCTTTGTCGGTGATGTGGTTGAGGCTGTCGAGGGTGCACAGCACCACGTCCACCGTGCCGAAAAGATCGAGATCCTGCATCCGCTGGCAGAGGTAGAGGGTGTCGCTTTGTGCTTCGATCTTTTTTTCCATCGCTTCGGCCAGCATTTCTTCCGAAGCATCCACCCCGATGACGTCGTACCCCCGGGCGGAGAAATATTCGCAGAGTGTTCCGGTGCCGCAGGCCAAATCCAGCAAAAGTCCGGAGCGCTTACCTTCGTTTTGCAAAATCTGCCAAAGATAGGCGCCCCGGGTCTCGTAATCGACGTTGGTGGTCAGTTCATCGTAAAAAGCGGCAAAGCTTTCATAGCTGCTCATGGCTCGTCCTTCGGTTCAGCGGATGCCTGGGCGGCTTTTGCTTTTTCGTTCAGGCGTTCAAACACGATGTCGTATCCGTCCGAACCGTATTGCAGCGAACGGTTGACGCGGCTGATGGTGGCGGTGGAAGCGCCCGTCTGCTGAACGATGTCGCTGTAAATGCGGTTTTCGCTGAGCATTTTTGCCACCTGAATGCGCTGGCTCATCGCCTTGAGTTCCTGCACGGTGCACAGATCCTCAAAAAATTTGGCGCATTCCTCTTTGGTGCGCAGCTCCAAAATCGCGTCAAACAGATAATCCACGTGATATTCTTTCAGTTTCGGGTTCATAAAAATTGGGGTGTCGGACACACCCAGTCACCTCTCATTCCTATCAAACAGTCGAAAACTTTCCCAAATGAACGCTGCGCGCAAAACCGCGCAAAGATTCTAATTACTTGTATTTTAACAAATTAAAGCGTGATTGTAAAGCGTCAAATGTAAACTTTCTTGCAAGCGTGGATGCGGTATGGTATGATGGGAGGACGAAAGGTGTGATCGTATGAAAGCGGCAATTTTTGATTTGGACGGTACCTTGCTCGATTCCATGGGCGTGTGGGACTGGGTGGACCGTGTGTTTTTTGAACGGCGCGGACAAACCCTCCCGCCCGATTATGGAGAAGCGGTTGCGGGACTCAATTTTTACGGTACGGCGTGCTATACCATCGAACGCTTTGGTCTCGACGAGACGCCCGAACAGCTGATGGCGGAATGGCAGGAACTGGCGGAGGAGGCGTACCGCGAACGCATTCCATTAAAGCCCTTTGCCAAAGAGTATTTGCAAAAGCTTCGTCGGGAGGGCGTGCGGCTGGCATTGGCGACCGCATCAAACGAATGTTTTTACCGGCCGGCGCTTGCGCGGCACGGTGTGCTCGACTGGTTTGACGCGGTGGCGCTCGTCAACGAGGTTCCCCGCGGCAAGGAGTTTCCCGATGTGTATGAACTTGCGGCAAAGCGGCTGGGTGTAGACCCTTCGGACTGCGCAGTGTTTGAAGATCTGCCGCTGGCGGTGCGCGGCGCGAAAGCAGGGGGATTTTACACCGTTGGCGTCGCGGATGAATCCGCCAAAGCCAAGCGCGCCGAGATGGAAGCGGTATCCGACCGCTTTGTGGACAGTTTTGAAGAGCTTTTGACATTGGATTTATAAGATTTAGCTAAATTATTTATAAATATTTCAACTTTTTTGTACTGGATTTCCAAAACAAAATAGGGTATACTAAGAAAAAGCACTCATTTGGGGAGGAACTGTCCATGCTCGAACGCGTCAACCTGAAACAGATTGTGACCAAAGAAGAATATCAGCCGGAAGCGGACCGGCTGCGCCATGAAATTTCCGCCTTGCAGCAAACCGTCAAAAAGGCAAAGCTGCCGGTGATTGTGCTGTTTGAAGGGTGGGGCGCTGCCGGCAAGGGCAGCAAAATTGCAAAGCTGATTTTAAATCTCGACCCGCGCGGATTTGCGATGTATTCCATGACCAGACCCACACCGGAAGAACAGCGCTACCCGTTTTTGAAACGCTATTGGGAAAAGATCCCGCAGCGCGGGGATTTTTCGATTTTTGACCGCTCCTGGTATCAGGAACTTTCGGTCTATGCGCTCGAAAACGACCTTTCGGTCAAGGAGATCAAAAAGCGCGCGTCGGAAATTGAGGTGTTTGAACGCCAGCTGCGGGACGACGGTTATCTCATCGTCAAATTTTTCCTGCACATCAGCAAAAAAGAACAGAAAAAGCGCCTCAAGGAACTGGAAGCCGACAAGCACCGCTCTTGGCGCGTGACCAAACAGGACTGGAAGCAAAACGACGATTACGACCGCTATTACAAGGCGTTTGACCGTATGCTTGAGGAAACCTCCTTCGAGTGGGCGCCGTGGCACGTCGTCCCCTGTGAAGACCGGCGCACTTCGATGCTTTCGATCTATCGCACCGTTGTGCATGAAATTCAAAATGCGCTGGACGCCAAGGCGGCGCGCGACGCCAAACCGCCGATGCCGCAGGATGCGCCCATTGTCGTCAGCCCGAAGATGCATCTCGTGGATGTGCCAAAGCTTCAGGAAGTGCCCTTAAATCAGCATGTGGACGAAGAAACCTACCGCAAGGAACTGGATCGCCTGCAAAAACGGCTCCATCACCTGGCGCACCGGCTGTATCAGGAAAAAATTCCGGTGGTCATCGGCTACGAGGGATGGGATGCCGCCGGCAAGGGCGGCAACATCAAGCGGGTGGCAGCGGCGCTCGACCCGCGCGATTATCAGGTACTGCCGATTGCAGCGCCCGACAAAGGGGAATTTAACCGCCATTATCTCTGGCGTTTCTGGAAACGGCTGCCCAAGAGCGGGCACATCGCCATTTTTGACCGCACCTGGTACGGACGGCTGATGGTGGAACGGCTCGAGGGGCTTTGCACTTCGGACGACTGGCACCGCGCCTATCAGGAAATCAACGAATTTGAAAAGGAACTGATCGACTGGGGCGCGCTCGTCGTGAAATTCTGGATTCAAATCGATAAAGACGAACAGCTACGCCGTTTCAACGACCGCGCGAACACCCCCGAAAAACAGTGGAAGCTCACCGATGAAGACTGGCGCAACCGCGAAAAATGGGATCTGTACGAAGGTGCCATCAACGATATGCTGCGCTACACCTCCACCGATTATGCGCCCTGGCAGATCATCGAGTCGCAGGACAAACGCTTTGCACGCATCAAGGCGCTCACGGTGCTGATTCGGGAGATTGAAAATCGTCTGAAGGATTGACTTTCTGCATCAGAAAGCATAGAATGAAAGCTGTACGGACAAAATGCCCGTACAGCTTTTTACACGCAGAGATTTTAGACAAGAAAAGATGGAAGATGCCTTATGGAAATGATTCGTAAATTCATCCGGTACTACCGGCCCCACCTCAAACTCTTTAGTCTGGATATGGGATGTTCGCTTTTGGTTGCGCTGTGCGACCTGTTTTATCCCACCATTGCCGGACGCATCATCAACGACTTTGTGCCAAACCGCGCGTTTCGCCTGATGCTCATCTGGTCGGTGGCGCTGCTGG
The DNA here is from genome assembly GCA_944388265.1 of uncultured Clostridia bacterium. GTDB lineage: Bacteria > Bacillota > Clostridia > Oscillospirales > Ruminococcaceae > CALXIC01. The sequence goes on from CALXIC010000239.1 coordinate 11,214, forward strand.
CGATCTATCTGCTGAAATTCGGACTCAACTGGTTTATTCAGTATTACGGCCATGTGGTCGGTGTTCGGATGCAGGCGGACATGCGCCGGGATGTGTTTTATAAGCTCGAACGGCTGCCGTTTTCCTACTTTGACGCGCATAAGACGGGCACCATCCTGTCACGAATTGTCAACGACCTGATGGATATTTCCGAACTCGCGCACCACGGACCGGAAAACCTCTTTATTTCGCTCATCAGTCTGGTGGGGGCGTTTATCATTTTGGTGCAGATCAATCTGCCGCTCACCCTCATCATCTATTTGCTGCTGCCCATCGGCATCTTCTTCTGCATCCGGATGCGTGCGCGGTTAAACGACGCATTCCGCCGCACCCGGGAAGAAATTGCGGAGGTCAACGCCGGTCTGGAAAACTCCATTTCCGGCATTCGAGTGTCCCGTTCTTACCCCGGTGCACAACAGGAAGAGAAAAAATTCAATCGTGCGAACGGGCTTTTTGTGCGCGCCCGCAGCGATGCCTACCATGTGATGGCGGATTTTCATTCGTCGATGACCCTCTTGACCGATATTGTGGACCTCACCGCACTCATTGCCAGCGGATTCTTCTATTTCTTCGGGCAGATTTCGACCGGTGGGTTTGTGCAGTTTTTGCTGTATATCAACATGTTCTTAAACCCGATCCGCCGTCTGGTCGACTTTGTCGAACAGCTGCAAAACGGGATGACCGGCTTTGTCCGCTTCGATGAAATCATGCAGACTCCCGAAGAGGAGGAAGCCCCCGACGCCAAAGAACTGGGACGCGTGCAGGGATCGATTCAGTTTACGGACGTCAGCTTCCGCTATAACGTGCTGGAAGACGACGATCACGCCGAGGTGCGCAAGGAAGACCGCGCCATCATCGACCATTTGAACCTCTCCATTCCCGCCGGACGCACGGTGGCGCTGGTCGGTCCGTCGGGCGGCGGCAAGACCACCCTTTGCCATTTGATTCCCCGCTTTTATGAGATTTCGGGCGGCAGCATTACCATCGACGGCACCGACATCCGCGAGGTTACGCGGGAATCGCTGCGCAAAAACATCGGCATGGTGGCGCAGGACGTGTTTTTGTTCACCGGCACCATCCGCGACAACATCGCCTATGGACGTCCCGATGCGACGGACGAGGAGATCATCGACGCGGCGAAGAAAGCGCGCATCCATGATGCAATCATGGCGATGGAGGACGGTTACGACACCTACATCGGCGAACGCGGCGTGAAGCTTTCCGGCGGACAGAAACAGCGCGTGTCCATCGCACGGGTCTTTTTGAAAAACCCCGCCATCTTGATTTTGGACGAAGCGACGTCCGCGCTCGACAATGCGACCGAAATGCTGATTCAGGAATCGCTCGAAGAATTGTCCAAAGGGCGCACCTGCATCGTGGTGGCGCACCGGTTGTCCACCATCAAAAATGCGGATGAAATCGTCGTCCTGACGGATGAAGGCGTCAAAGAACGCGGCACGCATGCCGAGCTTCTGGCGCAAAACGGCATCTATGCGGGCTTTTACCGCTACCAGTTCCGCGATGCGGACGCCGGATAAACCAAGAAAAAAGCCTTGAAAGAACCATCGGTTCTTTCAAGGCTTTTGTTTTTTCTTCACACCTTTTCGGCATAAATGTGGATAAGCACCCGGTCTTTGCCGTCGGCTTCCACCGTGCCGGACAGAGCGGCACTTTCCAGCCACTGCAGCCGCGGACTGTCGGTGAGGATGGTGGGGGTGGTGCAGATGCACGGTTCTTCCGGCAACACGGCGCCGTTGTTTTCAAGGAAGACTTTGCACCGATTGCCGGCGTCGTCCGTCCCCTCCAACAGGTAGCGGGCGGAAAGGGTGCGGCGGCCCTGTCGTTCGATTTGGGTGTCCACGCCGCCGGGCAGGATGCGCCCGCGAAACTGCGGCCCCTCGGCGGTGCCGGTAAAGGCAATCATGCAAGCGCTTCCTCTGCCGCCCAAAACCGTTTGGGTACCGGTCAGCGCAACGTGAATGGTCAAAACTTCCTCTTTCATTCGTTCCTCCAAGAGGGCTTAATGGGCATCGTCCATGGTGGGTCTGCGCAGCCGTCCGTAATCGTACTGATCCAGTTCCTTGCGCAAGGAGGCAAGGTAGAGGTTGTATTCCGAGCGCTGGACGGCTTCGCGGATGGGACGCGCCTGCGACGCGATCTCTTCCCGCAGTTTGGCAGACATGCTTTGGATCTGATTGGAGGTGCGGGCAAACCCGTCTTCAATCGCGGTGCAGCAGGCAGAGAGGGTGGTTTGCAGGTGCGCGAGTTTTTGATTGGTGCGGCGCACCTCATGAATCAGCGTGGACATCTGTTCGGACAGGGTGTCAAGCTTTTGTCCCAAATAGGCCTGCAGTTCCTCGATGCTGCCGCAGATGCGCTTGGTGTGCAGCTCGTTGAGGTAAAAGGCGTAACCACCCTGCGGACCTTCCAGCTGATCGACTAACCCCATTTTCAAGTATTCCCTCAGCTGGTACTCCGCAATCGGGTTATAGAACTGTTCGTAAATGCGTTTTTCGTCGTAAAGCTTTTGCCGGCGGGCAAGGAAGTCGTTTTTTTGCTGCAAAATATCCTGTTTGCTTTCTTCAAAGTTTTGACAGACGGTTCGTTCTTCCAGTTCCCACGCCTGTTTGCGCGCGATTTCCTTTTGTTCAAAAGCCTTTTTGTTTCTTGTTTAGGCCTGCTGCGCCAGGGCAAAACGGCGGTCTTCCTCCTGTTGTTTTTGCGGGAGGGTGTGCTGCAAATCGTATTGCAGCTGATGGAGTTCCTGTGTATGGCGCTGTTGCATCCGTTTTCGAAAATCGCGGTCTTCCATTCGATCTTTGGTCATGGAAACCCAGACCATCGTATCGATGAAGATGTTGTTTTCTTTGGATCGAAACGAGTAGCCGGAGTGTTGCAGATCGTCGATTCCCTTTTGCAAACTCTGGATCTGGTCGCGGGCCTCTTGAATATAATCGTGGCGCGAGGGCAGCGGGTCGACAAAATATTGGGGTCTGAATTGTGCGCGGTGACGGTTCACAAAGGCATTTTTTTGTGTTTCCAGCTCCTGGATGAGCTGTTCGGAGCGGATTACGCCCATTTCCGCGGCATAGAGCGCGCCGAGATGGTCGATGAGTGCCTGCTTTTCCGTCTTTTGAGTGGCAGGCTTTTTCGAAGCTTTCGAGACGCTGGGGTTTTGTTGCTGTTTTGGTGCGGATACGGGTGCTTCCTCGGTCAGTGGAAGCTGTTTGGCTCCGCAGTAGCGGCAAAATTTCGCAGTGTCGGCAATTTTTGCGCCGCAGTTTTCACAAAACATGAAAATCCCTCCTGATTGTCGATAACACGTGTTGACGTCTATCTTTATGATACAACACACGAGGGGAAAAGACAAGAAAAATTCAGTTACTTTGTTTCAAAACGGCAACAATCAATTCGGGCGGATTGTTGACCCGAAGCGGGAACATGCTGTTGCCGATGCCGCGGCTGACGATCATTTGCGTGTTTTCCAGTTGATAGAGCCCGGCGTCGTAACGGGGAAAGAGCCCCTGTCCGGGTGCGATCACGCCGCCGACAAAGGGCAGGCGCACCTGCCCGCCGTGTGCATGCCCCGAAAAAACCAGCCGCACGCCGCTTTCGGCATAGAACTCCAGAAATTCCGGATGGTGTGCCAGCAAGATGGTGTAGGGTGCGGCGGTCTCCAATTCTTTTTCGAGGGAGGGACGAAGGATTTCTTCGGGATCCGCAAATCCCGCATCCGCTTCCATCATGGGATCTTCCAGTCCGATAAGCGTAATTTCTTCGCCGTCTTTTATAAGATTTACCGAATCATTGGACAGCACGGTAACGCCAAGGGCTTTGAGTTCTTCGCAAAAAGTTTCGTATTCCGTAAACCGCGCTTCGTGGTTGCCGGATACATAGTAGGTCGGGGCGATGTCCACCGCTTTTTCCATCAAGGAGAGAGCGGTGTCCGGGTCGGGATGATAGGAGTCGATCAAATCTCCCGTCACCACGATGCAGTCTGGCTCGGATGTTTGCAGCAGCGCGCAGAGCTTTTGGTGCTCGTTTCCAAAATCGGTGTTGTGCAGGTCGGAGATTTGCGCGATGCGAAACCCGTCAAAAGACGACGGAAGCGTCTGGTCGGAAACGGTAATGGTGTGGACCGAAAGCGCTTGATTTCCCCACAGCATAAGGCCCGTAAGGATACCAAGAAGTAAAACGGCGATACCGATAAGGAAGAAGCGTTTTTTGATTCGTCTCATTTATTTCACCTCTTTTGGAAGGGGTCAGTGAATGGATAGGATGTTTTCCTCGATTTGGTTTAATACCTGTGCTGCCAAAGCATTTCGGTCAACGGGATGTCCGATAATTTCTCTCAAGGAGACGCGTCCGTCCGCTTCGAGAAAGGAGCGGTTGTTGCAGTAGATGCCGATGCCCACAATCATAGAGGTGATGCGTTCGCTTTCACTTTCGATGCGCACCTCGCTCAAAATGCCGCAGAGTTTTTTGCCATCGACCAGCAGTTCATTGGGCGGCGCGAAGACAGGAACACAGCCGGTTTCGATTTCAATGGCGTTTTGAACGGCGTGCGCCACGCTTTCCCGCAGCTTGGGCAAAGCGGGCATCAGGCGGTTGGGGTTTAAAATGGCGCTGAAATAAAGCCCGCCTTCCGCCGATTCAAACCGTCTGCCGTTTTTGCCGCGTCCGGCGCTTTGCCATTCGGCAAGCACGACCATCCCTTCCTTGTTCGGATCGTCCGCATAGGGGCGGGCGTAGGCATTGGTCGAGGTGATGGTGGGCAAAATACAAAGCGAGCGGCCCAGCATGCGTGTGGTTAGTTTTTCCAAAATCCGTTCTTTTTGCAGCTGATCGGGCACTTCATCCAGTTCTAAGCGGTACCCGCGGTTGGTCACCGCGGTGATGGGGTATCCCTCTTCGCGCAGGCGGTTGACCGCTTTCCACACCGAATTGCGGGACAGGTGCAGTTCTTCGCACAAAACAGCGCTGGAGACATATTCGCCGCCTGCCTGCCGCAGGCGATGCAAAACTTCCAATTTTGTCATTGTTTTTTCGTCCTTTCACAAATTGAAAAACACACCCATTCCCGATATAATAAACTTGATTGGGCAAACACTCGGAAAGAAAGGCGTTGTTATGAGTATCTATGCGCCGCAAAACCGCTATTCGTATCCCGAAGCGTGTTATGCGCTGAATCTGAATCGCTATGAAATGAAGATGCACCAGCACCACCGCTGTGAAATTATGTATGTGGCGGACGGCAGCTGTCAGGTGTTTCTGGAAAAGGAACAGATTACGCTGCACAGTAAGCAGCTGATTTTTTTGGATGCCGACGTGTGGCATCAGCTTTGGATTCCGCCGAATACCTCCTGCACGATGTTTAATCTGGAATTTGTCTGCCAGGAGCAGGTGCAGGGAATCGATTTGTACGAGCTGGCGCAAAAGGAGCCGGCTTTTACCCGATTTTTGGAAAAACGAGCCCCTTATCTGGTGTTGTTCGACCCCGGAAAGCTTGGCTATGCTCTGAAGGACCTGATCGGGGAACTGAGCGACCAGCGCGAGCAAAGCCCGTATCTTTTGAGCTTGTTGTTTTCCCGCGTCTTTGTGGAGCTTGCGCGCTGCACGCCCGCCAACGTGCGGGAGAGCGGCATCCGCTACCTCAACAAGGCCAAGCGCTACATCGAGGACAATTTGTGTGAAGAACTCAGCGTGCCGCAAATCGCCGAGGTAGTGGGGATCAACCATTCCTACCTTCAAACCCTATTTTCCAAAAATATTGGCTGCGGGGTGATGGCGTACGTCAACCGCAGACGCCTGGAGCGGGCGTCGTTCCTGTTAAAAAACAGTTCGATGAGCATTACGGACATCGCGTTTCATGTGGGCTTCAATTCCCGCCAACATTTTGGCTATATGTTTGAAAAGCAGTTTGGGATGAGCCCCAAGCAGTATCGTAAGCTCAACGAAGAAAATTTGACGGTGCATTCCCATACCGGGCAGCTTCGGTTGGATCGGGGACGCAAATTCATCCCCCTTTGATCGACAGCGGGCAGCTGCGGATGTGGAGGACACTCCATGTCCCACAAGTCCGATACAGCAAACGGCAGCCCGAAGGCCGCCGTTTATTGGTGTTATGCAAAAAAGTAAGTGACAATCAAAATGGAGCTCAGCACGTAAAAGACCAGCAGCAGGATGGTGATGGGGTTTACGAATGCTTTTTTAAGCTTCGCGCCCACCGAAATGCCGGTGATGCGGGGTTCGTCGTGACACATCCGGGTAAACTGTTTGCCGTAATAGTACACGAAGACCACCAGCAGGATGATGGTGACGACGGAAACCGCCGTGTTGATCATGCCGCCGAAGACGGTGTACGCCTCGGTGGATGGGTCAAAGAAGAATTCCGGAAGCATCGCCAAGGTGTTGTTTAAGATGTGCGCCAAGATGACCGGCCAGAGGGAATGGGTGCGCAGCACGATGAACGCGGCAAGAACCCCCATCAAAAGCGGGGTAAAAAGCTGCAAGGGATTGAAGTGGAAAATGGTGAACAAAAACGCCGAGAACAACGAGGCGGTGATTGCGCCGTGCGGTTCCAGTGCGCGCAAAATCACGCCGCGGAAGAGGATCTCCTCTAAAATCGGACCGATCACGCAGATGTAAAGCCCCACCAGCACGGCAGCAAGCGGATCATCGCGCGGAATGGTGAGCATTTCTTCGGTCATTTCAAATCCGGCATAATAAAACGGCAGGTAGAAGGTATTGAGGATCTGTACCCCTACCGAAGCGGCGCCGACCACGCCGAAGATGGAAAGCCAGAAAAACTTGGTTTCCCCCAACGGGCGGCTAAACCAACCGGTTTTGGGAAGCTTGCGGTAAAAGATGGCAAGCCCGACCAAAATGGCAATGATGTCACCCAAAATACAAACGGCATAAGAGGAGAGGAAGGTCGTCATGCCTGCACTCAAAAAGGAGAACATCGGCAACATCGAAAGTGCCTGAAAGATGACCGAACCCCCGTTGGTCACCAGAAAGATGATCAAAACCAAAACGCCGGTAAGCAGCGTGTCGCGAAAGACTTCTTTGAGCATCAGCTGCCTGGGGGATTCAACCGGCGGTGTGCCGGGCGGCATTGGCGGTCTTGTGGTATGATTCAAAAAATCACCTCATTTAGCGTGCCGATCGTCTCTTTTGGAAACATCGGATAAAATAGATCCTTTGGAATGGTTTTATTATATCATATTTTTCAAAAAAAGATAGTTCCTTCCCAAAATTTCAGTTTTCCTTTAGAAGGTAGCAGGAAATATTTGTATATTTCAAGAAAAATTTTCAAAATACTGGTAATTTTTTGATCAATGCGTTATAATGAAAAATGTTCGCACAAGACCCATTTGGAAACGTTTCAGGAGAACGATCATGGAATCCAAAAAGAGAATTACGCTCAAAGAATTGACTCAAATCACCGGTTTTTCCCGCACCACCATCTACAATGTGATGAACGGAAAAGGTAATTTTTCGGAGGATACCAGACGCCGCATTCATCAGGCCATGCGGGATTATGATTACCGGCCGAATTTAAATGCGCGCAATCTCGCCAAAAGCCGCTTGATGGAAATCGGCGTGCTGGCTCAGCGGCAAAAGCAGTTTCCGTTTTTGCAAAGAACCACCACGCAGGGGGTGCATCGGGCGCTCAGTGAATTTGAGGATGATGGATTGCAGATCCATCTGCATTTTTTTGAAGCGGATTCTTCCGAGTGGGAAGAGGAATGGCTTCAGCAGGTGGATGAGATGCTAAAGCAGGGCGTGCGCCACTTCGTGTTGATGGTGCGCGATACGGCGCGTATCCGTGAACAGCTGGAACGGCTGTTTCAAAACGGATGTGAAGTGGTGTTTCTCAACAGTGTTTTGGAAATGGAAAAGATGCTCTGCAATGTAAGCTGTGATTATTACCGTTCCGGGCTTTTGGCGGCGGAACTGGTCGAAAAGATGATGCCCGCGGGCGGCAATCTTCAAGTGGTGCTGCGCGACCGGTTTCAGGAGTCGGATCATTATATGCAGCGGCTTTATGGATTGTACGACCGTTTGAAACCGCAGCCCAAATATCAGCTGCTGGACCCACTGTATCTGATGGAAGGGAAAGAGGATCAGCAGTTGCAGGAACTATTGGCGCGGGAAGATTTGGACGGCTTTGTGGATATGGTGCATGCAACGTCCGCTATTTTGCGGCAGACGGAGCATTTTTCCTCCCGCGTGCATCTGTTTTCGTTTGACTATTACAGCGAATTGATGCCGGCAATGGAAAGCGGCCGGATTGATGCCATCGTGCAGCAGTCGCTGATGGAAAATGCGCGGTTGGCGATTCAGGTATTGTTTGAATATCTTTGTTATGGCAAACAGCCGGCACACCGGCACATTTCCAGCCCCTTGAACGTGGTGCTGGGCGGAAACTGTCATTATTATGATTGCTGAAAAGATGCGGAACGACCATTTTAGTCGTTCCGCATCTTTTATCGTTATTTGCTGGTAAAAGCGCGCTGAAGCATCTGAAGTTCCTCGAGGCGGATGCAGTGCGGCGCCAAATTTTCACGCACCATCTCCACACAGTCCTCGTAATTCATCCAGCGCACGGATTCCACTTCTTCGGTCTGAAGGGTAAAATCCGATTCGTCCCGGTCAAGCCACAAGGCATACACCCGGCTGACCTGGCAATCGGAAAAGGGCTTGCCGTGAAAGACCGACTGATAGTGAAAGCGGCGCAGTCCGCAGTCGATCAGATCATTTTTGTCAGCCACAACGCCCAGTTCTTCCTGCAGTTCCCGCAGCGCAGAGGTGAGAAAATCGCTCCCCGCGGGGATGTGTCCCGCACTGGAGATGTCGTAGCAGCCGGGGTTGGAGTCTTTGTCGGCGCTTCGCTTTTGCAGCAGCAGCTGAATGGCGTTGTTTTTGCGGCGCAGTAGCCATACATGGGAGGTGCGGTGCCGGATGCCTTCGGCATGAGCTTGTGTACGGGTTACCTGTTTTCCGGTGGGCATGCCGTTTTCATCGACAATATCCAGCCATTCCATACGGTCACTTCCTTTTTGATGGATAAAATTTCATAAAAAATGGTGCACTTTTTTGTGTTTTCTGTTATACTAAATAAGATGCAAAGGAAAGGAGTACCCACATGAACGAATCCAAAGAAAACGCCTACGAACGTGCGGTCGCCCTGCTGGCAAGCGGCAGCGAACCGATCACCAAGGAAACATTGCAGGAAGCCTATCGGCTGTTGGTCATCGCCGATGAAGCGGGCAATGTCGAGGCGCCTTTCCTCTTAGGGGAATATGCATATTACGGCATTTTGGTGCCGAAAGATGAAAAAGAAGCCTACGCCTGCTACCAGCGCGCGGCCGACCGGGGAAGTACGGGCGGCAAGAGCATGCTGGTCTCCAAAGAACTTGGCATTCACCGCGCAACCTCTGCGCTGTATTTTGCTTTTCAGGAAGCAGGGCTTCTGGATGTGCCCAACCAGGAGTGGTTGGACTAAAAGAATTGAAAGCGGCGGCATGTTCCGCCGCTTTTCCTTTTGAAAAAACGGCCATCCGTTTCCGGAAATTCCGGAGCGGGCGGCCGTTTTCGTTTTTCAAGGGAACGCGAATTATTCTAAGATTTTGGAGAGTTTCAGTCCTTTGATGGCGCTGTCATGGAAGGTGATGTCCATGGTGCCGGCGTATTCGTCGACAATTTCGTCGAATTCGTCTTCTTTCAGACCCATCAGGCAGTCGGTTTTGTAGGTGTCGTAGTTTTCTTCAATCTTGGTTGCCGGGTAACGCAAAACGACATAATAGCCGCTGTCGTCGTTTAACAACACGGGCGTGCCTTCTTCGGCACTTTCAAAGATGGCGCTCGAAAGGTCGGAAGAAATGTCGGTCGCCGACTGACCCTTTTTCACCGTCACCAGATAGTCGTTTTCATCCATTTCGACGCTGTCCGGATCGGAAGCGGATTCTTTTTCCAGTTCCAGACGGAGATCTTCCATCGCTTCGCCGTCTTCGGCGCGTTTCAGGTAATCCTTTGCGGTCTGATAGACGTCGTTTTTGGCGGTGTCGTCCATCGCTTCGCCCGTTTCACTGTCTATCGTCGAGAACGGAAGCACCTGTACCACGGCGTAATGTTCCAACAGATAATCGGTCACTTCGTCGCTGGAGACTTCGTCCGATCCGCCTTCGCCGTAACGCGCGTTAAACAGGGCAGTGTATTTGTACTGATCGGTGACGTATTTGGTGTAGGAATCTTCCGAAATACCGTATCCGGTGTAGGGTTCTTCGTAGTAGGACCACATGCTTTCCACATAGTAGTCGATGGATTCCAGATCTTCGTCGCTCAAGGTCAGTCCCTCTTCGTCGAACATGGTTTCGATTGCGGCGTATTCGGTCACCATTTCTTTGGCGCGGTCGAGCACCCAAGTGTCAAAATCCTTGTCGTCGATCACGTTTTCGTGAATATCGGTGAGCGTGCTGTCAAAATCTTCCGAAGACTGTGCTTCGGTAACCGCCTGCATCTGGCTGATGACGTAGATGCCGGCGGGGATTTCTTCTCCGCCTACGGAAGCAATCCACCGCGTGTCAGCGCCGCATGCCGTAAGGCTGACACCCAGGGTGCAGGCCAGCACACCGGCTGCCAGACGGGAAAGCGAAAGATGTTTCATGTTGGTATCCTCCTAAAAAGTGCCGTGCACTTTGCTGTTCAGTTATCTTTCATTTTAACATAGAAGCCAAGGGCTGTCCAGTTTTCCAAAAATTTTTCACAATTGCGGCAGCAAGAGCGACAGCCATTCCACCAAAATGCTGTTGGAAACCAAAAAGCCCTGCGGCGTTAAGCCGAAGCCTTCCGCGCTTGGCTGCATCAGTCCTGCCTGGATCAGCTGGCGCAGCAGCCGGTCGATGGCGGCGCCATCGAGCGAAAAACGGTTCACCAACGCATCAAAGGAAAGCCCTTTGGTCAGCCGAAGCCCCAGCATCAGCGTTTCTTCCAGCTCGTTTGGATGGTCGTCCTCGCAGAGGATGCCGAAATCGCCGGCAAGATAGGCAGTTAAGTCACTTTTGTGGGTGTAGCGCACGCCGTTTAAAAATCCGTGCGCCGACGGACCGAACGCCAGATAGGGTTCACGCTGCCAGTATTTGAGGTTGTGGCGGCTTTCCGATCCCGGACGGGCAAAGTTTGAAATTTCGTATTGCAAAAGCCCCATCGACGCGGCCGCCTCTACGGTGCGCAGATAAAGCGCACAGGTGGTCTCTTCATCCGGCAAAAGCGATATGATCGCGGGATCGTCAAACGGCGTGCCCGGTTCGATTTTTAAAAGATAAGCGGACAAGTGGGTCACCGGCAGCGTTTGCAGCACCGCCAAACTTTGCTCCAAGCCCTCTTTGGTTTGTCCCGGAATGCCCAGCATCAAATCCACCGAAATTTCGTCAAAACCGGCCGCTTTGGCGGCGAGCACGGCATCGGCTGCCTGTTTGGCGGAGTGCAGACGTCCCAGATATTGCAGCTCTTCGGAAACGAAGGACTGCACCCCAAAAGAAATGCGGTTGAATCCCGCCTCCCGCAGTTTGGAAAGTGCCTGAGGCGTGACGGTACCCGGATTGGCTTCGAGCGTCACTTCACCCTCCAGCGCAAAGCGTTCGCGGCAGGCGGCGGTCACCCGCGCCAGTTCTTCGGGCAGTAGCAGGGAGGGGGTTCCTCCTCCGAGATAGAGGGAGTCCGCCTCTACGATCGGAGCTTCGCTCATTTCTTCCAGCACGCGGTCGATGTAGCGGTGCTGGATGTCCCGGTTGCCGCCGCAGGAATAAAAATCGCAGTACGGACATTTGCGCGCACAAAACGGGATGTGCAGATAAAGTCCCGTTTTCATGCGTGGCGCAGCGCCCACAGCGCTTCGGCAAGTGCGGTAAACTGTTCAAAAGAAAGTTCTTCCGCGCGGGCGGTGGGTTTTAATCCGGCTGTTTCCAGCGCCTCGCGCACCTGCTGTTTGGAAAAGCCCAGCTGTCCCGATACGGGATTTGCCAGCGTTTTGCGGCGCTGGGAAAAGGCGGCGCGCACCAGCGAGAAGAAAAACGGCTCCAGTTCGCGGCGGACGGTGTCCTGCGCGCGGACGTTTAAGCGAATCACCGCGGAATCTACCTTGGGCGGCGGCAGAAAGCTGCCGTGCGACACCGGGAACAGCACTTCCGGTTCGCTGTAATAGCGCACCGCAAAGCTGACCGCGCCGCATTCTCTCGTGCCGGGCAGGGCACACAGGCGGTCGGCGGCTTCTTTTTGCACCATGACGGTGATGCAGTCGATCGGCAGGCGTTCTTCCAAAAGCTTCATCAGGACCGGCGAGGTGATGTAATACGGCAGATTGGCGCAGACGCACACCGGCATGCCCGGAAATTCTTCTTCGATGAGGGCGTGCAGATCGGTTTTCATCACGTCGGCGTGCACAATCTTGATGTTGTCGTGATCGGAAAGCGTTTCTTCCAAGATGGGCAGTAGGCGGCTGTCAATTTCGACGCCCACCACCTTTTTGGCGCATTTTGCCAGTTCGTTGGTGAGCACGCCGATGCCGGTGCCGACCTCAATGACGCCGTATTCCGGTCCCGGTACGCCCTCTTTGGCAATTCTTGGGCAGACGGCGGGATTGACGAGAAAGTTTTGCCCCAGCGATTTAGAAAAATCCATGTGGTGCTTGGCCATGACCGCCTTGACGGTGGCGATGTTGGATAACCCTTCCATGCGGTGTTGTTCTCCGTTTCTTTCAATAATGTTCCTTTTATTGTAACAGGAAACCCATCGCCTGGCAAGCGCTGACATTGCTTTTTTGCCGGTCTTTTGTTATACTAAAAGCGAAAAAACAAACGATTCGGAGGTTTTCGCATGGAACGACGGGACAAGATCAATTACTATCTCGACATTGCACAGACGGTGGCGGAACGCTGTACCTGTATCCGCCGTAATTTCGGCGCCATCATCGTCAAAAACGATGAAATCATTTCGACCGGCTATGTGGGCGCTCCCCGCGGACGCAAAAACTGCACCGATTTGGGATACTGCACCCGCGAAAGTTTACAGATTCCGCGCGGCGAACGGTACGAACTTTGCCGCTCCGTGCATGCGGAGATGAACGCGATCATTTCGGCATCCCGCCGGGACATGATCGGGGCAACGCTCTATCTGGTCTGTCTGGATTATCGTTCCAAGGAATTGGTGCCCGGCACCAACAGCTGTGCGATGTGCAAACGCACCATCATCAATGCCGGGATCTCCCAGGTCATCATCCGCGACACGAAAACGGAATTTCGTATCATCGACGTGCAGGACTGGATCGACAACGACGATTCCCTCGAAGGGGTGCGCGGCTACTGATCGGAGCTGGAAAGCATTTCTTTGAGAAAAAATTATCAATTTTGATTTACAACCCATGGGTCGTATGGTATAATAAATAGTTGTAGTAAAAGCTTTGCCGCAGAAAAAAACGGCAGAGAGAAAAGAAATGAGGAATGAGAAGCATGTTTGAAATCGTGGAAAAACAGGTGCTCAACCCAACCGTGACCCGCATGAAAATCCATGCGCCGCTGATTGCCAAAAAGGCGCAGCCCGGTCAATTTATCATCCTGAGAACCGATGCGGAAGGCGAACGTATTCCGCTGACGGTGGGCGGTTATGACCGCGAAGCCGGCACAGTTACCATCATTTTCCAGGTGGTGGGCGCCACGACGGAAAAACTCAATCATATGGAAGTGGGCGATTGCCTGCACGACTTTGTGGGTCCGCTCGGACGCGCAACGAAAACGGAAGGTTTGAAAAAAGTCTGCGTCGTAGGCGGCGGCGTCGGCTGTGCGATTGCACTGCCGGTTGCACAGAAGCTGCACGAACAGGGCTGTGAAGTGCATTCCGTCGTCGGTTTCCGTTCCAAGGATCTGGCCATTTTGGAAGACGAATTCAAAGCCTGCAGCGACAAATTCGTGCCGATGTCGGACGACGGCACCTACGGTACCAAAGGTCTGGTAACGGCGGCGCTCGAAGAACTGATTCAGTCCGGCGAAACCTATGACGAAGTCATCGCCATCGGCCCGATCGTGATGATGAAATTCGTCTGCAAGGTGACCAAACAGTACAACATGAAAACCATCGTGTCGATGAACCCGATCATGATCGACGGCACCGGCATGTGCGGCGGCTGCCGTTTGACGGTGGGCGGCAAAACGAAGTTTGCCTGCGTAGACGGTCCGGAATTCGATGGATTTGAAGTGGATTTCGACGAGGCGATGAAGCGCGGTTCGATGTACAAGGATTTTGAACGCCATGCCTATGAAGAAACCTGCAATCTGTTTAAGGGGGCAAACTGATCATGTCTAGAAATATGTCGTTGAAAAAAAATCCGATGCCGGTACAGGACCCGCAGGTCCGTGCGCACAACTTCAAAGAAGTTGCAACCGGCTATACCGAAGAAATGGCGCTCGACGAAGCGGCGCGCTGCCTGGGATGTAAAAATCACCCCTGTGTCGGAGCCTGCCCGGTCAACATCAACATTCCCGCCTTCATCGAAAAAATCGTGGAAAAAGATTACGAAGGCGCTTATCAGATCATTCACGAAACGTCGTCGCTGCCGGCGGTCTGCGGCCGTGTCTGCCCGCAGGAAACCCAGTGCGAAGGCAAATGCGTGCGCGGCATCAAGGGCGAACCGGTGGGCATCGGCCGTCTGGAACGCTTTGTCGCCGACTGGCACAATGCGCATGACACCGGTGTGGCGATCAAACCGGAAACCAACGGCCATAAAGTGGCGATCATCGGCGCCGGCCCGTCGGGTCTTACCTGCGCTGGCGACCTTGCCAAAGCCGGCTACGAAGTGACCATCTTTGAAGCGCTTCACAAAGCAGGCGGCGTGTTGGTGTACGGCATTCCGGAATTCCGTCTGCCGAAATCCATCGTGCAGAAGGAAGTCGATAACCTGCAGGCGATGGGCGTCAAGGTTGAAACCAATATGGTCATCGGCAAGGTGCTCACCATCGACGAACTGTTTGACGACTATGGATTTGACGCGGTGTTCATCGGCTCGGGTGCTGGGCTTCCGCGCTTCATGAACATTCCGGGCGAATCCTTGAATGGCGTTTACTCCGCAAACGAATTTTTGACCCGTACCAACCTGATGAAAGCGTACAAACCGGGTTCGGATACGCCGATTCAGCAGAGCAAAAATGTCGCGATTGTCGGCGGCGGCAACGTGGCAATGGACGCTGCGCGCTGCGCACTGCGTTTGGGTGCGGAACATGTTTACATCGTTTACCGCCGCGGCGAAGAAGAAATGCCGGCGCGTAATGAAGAAATCGAACATGCAAAAGAAGAGGGCATCATCTTTAAGACCCTCAACAACCCGGTGGAAATTCTGGGCGACGAAAACCTCCATGTCAAGGGCATGAAATGCATCCGCATGGAACTGGGCGAACCGGATGCTTCCGGCCGCCGCCGTCCGGTGGAAGTTCCGGGCAGCGAATTTGTGATCGATGTGGACTGCGTGGTCATGTCCATCGGTACTTCGCCGAACCCGCTGATCAAATCCACCACCGAAGGACTGGACACCCAGAAATGGGGCGGCATCATCGCCGATGAAAACGGCCAGACCAGCCGCGAAGGCGTCTTTGCCGGCGGCGACGCGGTCACCGGTGCAGCAACCGTTATTTCCGCGATGGGCGCGGGCAAAGCGGCTGCCAAAGCGATCGACGAATACATCCAGAGCAAAGCAAAATAAGCGGTACATCAGAGAAAGATCCCGGATTTGTTCCGGGATCTTTTCATACTAAAGGAAAG
>CALXIC010000240.1 GCA_944388265.1 uncultured Clostridia bacterium
GATAGAAGGTTCCCTGCTGAATGAGTGAGCGTTCTTCTTTATATTCTGCGATCTGTTTGCGCACCGCTTCTTTTTCTTCTTCGGAAAGCAGGCAGGGATTGAGTTCATATCCCAAATTGAAAAGGAAGCTCGTATGCTTGCGCAGAGTAAGCGGTGTTTCACGCGCCACCTGGTGGTTGGGCGAAGCGGATACGTGAGATGTCATCATCACCGGCGGGAAAACAAAGGAAGAACCGTACTGAATTTTCAAGCGGCCAATGCCGTCGCTGTTATCGCTGATCCAAGTCTGCGGGAAATAATGCATCGCACCGACATCGCAGCGCGCACCGCCCGACGCACAGTTTTCAAACAAAATATGCGGGAAGCGTTTGGTCAAAGTATCCATCATGCGATACACGTTCAGCGTATAGCGATGGAAGAGTTCACCCTGCTGATCTGCCGGCCAAGCTTCCGAACCACATTCCGACAAGCGGCGGTTATGGTCCCATTTGACATAGTCAATCGGTGCACTGGCAAGCACATCGGAAATCTGCTGCAAAATGGCGTCACACACTTCATCGCGCGACAGATCCAGCACCAGCTGGTTGCGCCATTCATGGCGAATGCGGGACGGAACATGGAAGCACCAATCCGGATGCGCACGATAAAGATCGCTGTCCGGCGAGATCATTTCCGGTTCCACCCAAAGTCCGAACTTCATCCCAAGTGCATGCACTTCATCCGCCAGTCCCTTTAATCCATACGGCAGTTTTTCCGGATTGACCATCCAATCCCCCAAAGAAGAGGAAGCGTCGTTGCGATGACCAAACCAGCCGTCATCCAAAACCAGCATTTCAATGCCGAGATCTGCCGCCTGTTTTGCAAAATCCACCACCGAATCGTGGGTAAAATCAAAATATGCTGCTTCCCAAGTGTTCAGAACTACCGGACGGGGTGCATACTGATGCTCACCGGTATAGAGGCAATCGCGATAAACCGCATGATAACGCTGCGACATGCCGTTCAAGCCGTTGGCTGAAAAGACCAGATGCGCTTCCGGCGTCGTAAAGGACGCACCGGGCTGCAGTTTCCAAGAGAAGTGGAACGGATGGATGCCAATCTGCACGCGGGCACTCTGGTACATATCACAGGAGACCGATGCAAGGAAGTTTCCGCTGTAGCAAAGATTGAGCCCATATGCCCGGCCGGTCTGTTCGGTCGTATCCGCTTCCGCCAATGCGATAAACGGGCTGGCTTGATGCGAAGAAATGCCACGGGTGCTGTCCACCGTCACGGTTCCCTGCGTCAGGCTGCGTTCGATCAGATGCCGTTCGCGCAGCGCCGTACCGGTCAGCTGGAGCATGCGATCGGGGGCATGTTTGAAATCCATACTTGCCGACAGCGCTTCCTGAAGCTGCAGCGTCTGTTCCCCGGCATTTTCAAACGCGGTATGGCGGGTGATGACGTCATGCTGTTCAAACACCGTATAATACAGGCGAATGCGAAGACCCAGCACCTGGTCAAAGAGCACCAATTCCAATGTCTGAGTTTCGTTCTTCGTATCATGCAGCGACGGCAGCCCTTCCAAGTCGGGTTTCCCTTCAAAAATGCGGTACGATTCAAAACGCGGATCGCAAAGCGTATAGCCATTCTGATCCCGCACTTCGTATGCCGGCGCACGATAATCCGTACCGCCATAGGACGGATATTCAAACGGATAATATTCCGCCGAGAATTTCGGATCATCCGGATGACGGTTTGCCACGATCGAGCTTCTGCGGTAAGGGGCCTGCACATACCAGTCCGCTTCAGAGGAACGCATGCGTTTTCCCCAATACACATGCATCGGAATTTGATCCTGATAAAGCAAAATCAAATAGCTCGTTTCGTTGGTCTGCAAATGAAAAACTTTGGCATTGGAATCATAAGTGATCATCAGTGGTTCTCCTTTCCAACCGTGTACAAATTCTCCAAAAATTATAGCATAGTTCACAAGAAAATGCCATAGAAAACCAAAAAACCTTTTATCATTTACAAAATGACAAAAGATCTGGATTTGTTCACATTCTTTTGCTATACTGAAACCAAAAGGAAAGGAGCGTATGCGCATGATTTGCCCAAATTGCGGCGCAGTCATACCAGACGAAAAAGTGCTGTGTCCAAAATGCGGAGAATTTTTACTTTCGGATTCTTTCCACACCACTTCGGATTCATCCATTTCCGACGAACCAACGGTACATAAACGGGTGGATCCCAGTACTTTTCAGATTCAGTTTGACGATACGGCAGACTTCTCCCGTGATACGGTCGAAGATGTTGAACCGATAAAACCACAAAAATCAACGACCCATCCACATCCTCAGGACTTAGGGCCTGCACCGGCCCCCTTCCCGGAAAAAAAGGAATCTGCTTCCTATTCAGATTCCAGCACTTCCCCATCCCGTGCCAAAAGTACGAAAGAAACCGTCGTCAAGAAAAAGACGGTGCACAAAAAGAAACGATCTCCCAATCGCTCGGAAGCGCCAAAACAAAAACGCGCGTCCCGTCCGCAGGAAGTGACCCAGCAAACCGTTGTAGTCAAAAAAAGAAGCGGATGCGGGTGCGGGTGCATCACCGCGGTGTTTCTCTTTTTCATTGGCCTGTTTTTGATTGTTTTTCTGGTGATTCAAACGCTTGGCATGGACACCATCAAAAACTATGTCCAATATTTTATGGGTAAAGATGTTTCGGTCTCCGTGGATGTGAATGACAATACTTCCCAATCTTCAGAAGAGGAATCCATGGAAGAAAACACCGGCACAGAATCAGAAGAGCCCGTTTCTCAAGCGGACAGCGATTCGGAAAACACCGACAGCGACCGATGGGCTTCTGTTTTTGAAGACTTACCCGATCAATAATTCTTTACTGCAAATTAGAAAACGTCTCGCATACATCACGTATACGAGACGTTTTTATCATACTCCCATTACTGCGGACCGATGGACCGCACGATGGTAATCACGCTGCCGTCCGAACGGTCAAACGTGGAACCGGGTTCTGGGCTAATGGATATGATGGAGCCATACGGAACCGTATCGCTGTATTCGTCCGAAAACTCATACGGCAATTCATACTTATTTTCAAGCAAATTAGCGTACTGCTCCGCCGTATAGGTACTAGTTGAAGGAACCGTAGCCAAGCTGGAACCCAAACTGACCGTGAGTGCAATTTTCGTTCCCGGCTTCACCATGCTGCCGGACGACAAACTCTGCCCGCAAATGATACCGGCATCGTAATCTTCGGAATATTCATAAACCGGTTCAGCAAACGAAAAATCCGCATAATTCGAGGAAGAAAATGACGAATAAGAATTCCCCACAAAATTCGGAACTTCCACCTGCTGAACAGAAGGCGTTTGAGTAGATTCTTCCTCATCGGACGATTCCGCTTGTTCCGATTCCGCCTTGGCTTCTTCCGATCCCTCGGAAACTGCTGAGGACAACGTCTCAGACGACTCATCATCTTCCGCATGACGGTCGAACGTCAAAAACGGAAACCCGATCATCAGTTGGTACAAAACCAGACAAACGATCACAATGATGGGAATGCTTCGAATCAAAATCTTCTGCCAAATGGGCCGCTCTTCCCGATCATATGCCGGCGATTTGACAGGCGAGTCTTCTTCGTCCTCTTCATCTTCTTCTACATGCGCAAACTGCGCACTCTTATAATAAGGATGCTCTGCTCCCATTTCATGCACCTGCGTTTGATCAAAACGCGCCGAAGGCTTTCCATCCAATTCATCCCGAAGTGCTTGAATGGATGAAATACGCTCGTCCGATGAAAAGGCAAGTCCATGCAAAATGGCTTCCGAAACCAAACGCGGAACGCTTGGATTTAATTCGCTGGGCGGTGTAAGCGACGTTTGAGGGTAGCGCTTCTGCGCGGAAGGCGGCTCGATACCAGTCAGCACACGGTAAAG
>CALXIC010000241.1 GCA_944388265.1 uncultured Clostridia bacterium
GAGTATATTCAGGACAGATTGGCGGAGGAGCAGTAAGATGTACGACTGTGGATGGAAAGAGAACGGCAGATTAAAACTGCTTATTATCGTAGGAACCCGCCCGGAAATCATTCGTTTGGCGGCGGTGATTCAAAAATGCCGTACTTATTTTGACACAATTCTTGCCCATACCGGTCAAAACTACGACTACAACTTGAATGGGGTGTTTTTTCACGATCTGGAGTTGGAAGATCCGGAAGTATATTTGAATGCGGTGGGTGCAGACTTGGGTGAAACGATGGGCAATATCATTGCAAAATCCTATCAGTTGATGGCGCAAATAAAGCCGGATGCGGTACTCGTGCTGGGCGACACCAATTCCTGTTTGTCTGTCATCGGCGCAAAGCGGCTGCACATTCCGATTTTTCATATGGAAGCGGGCAATCGCTGCAAGGATGAGTGCCTGCCGGAGGAGACCAATCGTCGGATTGTGGACATTATTTCGGATGTGAATATGGCTTATTCCGAACACGCCAGAAGATATCTCGCAGATTGCGGGCTGCCGAAAGAACGAACCTATGTAACCGGATCTCCGATGGCGGAGGTACTGCATAAAAATCTTGCTAAAATTGAGTCGTCGGACATTCATCAACGGTTAAATTTGGAAAAGGGAAAATATATTCTTCTTTCCGCTCATCGGGAAGAAAATATCGACACAGACAAAAATTTTCTTTCGCTGTTTGGAGCAATCAATAAAATGGCAGAAAAGTATAATTTGCCGATTCTTTACTCCTGTCATCCGAGAAGCAGAAAACGAATTGAAGCTACCGGTTTTCCGCTGGATCCTCGTGTCATTCGTCATGAGCCTTTGGGATTTCATGATTATAACTGTCTGCAGATGAATGCGTTTGCCGTGGTGTCGGATTCCGGTACACTTCCTGAAGAGAGCAGCTTCTTTACCAGTGTGGGACATCCTTTTCCGGCTGTCTGCATCCGCACCTCAACGGAACGTCCGGAAGCATTGGATAAGGCTTGCTTTATTTTGTCTGGAATTGATGAAAAGGGACTGCTGCAGGCAGTCGATTTGGCGGTTGAGATGAATAATCACCGTGATTTTGGTATTCCGGTTCCGGATTATACGGATGAAAATGTCAGCAATAAGGTTGTTAAAATTATTCAAAGCTATACAGGCGTTGTCAATAAAATGGTGTGGCGAAAAGATATTTGATCCACACACCGAATGAAATGAAAGAGGGGTATGTTTGTGAGGATTCTGGTGACCGGAGCTCGGGGTATGGTGGGAATGGCTCTTTGCAACAATTTGGAAAATATCCGTGACAATAAAAACAAAACCAGGCCCAATCTCCACATTGAAGAAATTTACGAATATGATTTGACCTCTAAACGGGAGGAATTGGACGAATACTGCCGCAAAGCTGATTTTGTATTTCATTTGGCTGGAGTGAACCGTCCGGAAAATCCGGAAGATTTTATGAAGGGAAACTTTGGCTTTTCGTCCGATCTGCTGGATTGCTTGAAGCAGTATGGCAATAAAGCTACGATAATGTTGTCTTCCTCCATTCAAGCAACGCTTGCCGGGCGTTTTGGAAATTCTGAGTATGGCAGAAGTAAAAAGGCCGGAGAAGACTTGTTTTTTGATTATGCCAGGGAAACCGGTGCCAAAGTTGCAGTGTATCGGTTCCCCAATTTGATGGGGCATAGCCGTCCCAAATATAATTCTGCGGTATCCACTTTTTGCTGGGCAATAGCGAACGATCAGCCGTTTACGGTTCATGACCGCAGCACTGAACTGGAACTTTTGTATATTGATGATCTAATCGAAGGAATGTTGGATCTGTTGGAAGCCAAGGAAAGACACTGTGAATTTGATGGAGTCAAAACGATCGAGCAGGAAGATGGCAGATACTGCTATGTGCCGGGAACCTATCAAGTAACCTTGGGTGAGATTGTGGATTTGTTACAGGAGTTTAAGCAGCAGCCTATCACGCTGCTGATGCCGAAGATGCCGGAAGGTTCCTTTGCCAAGAAGCTGTATTCACTTTATCTGACGTATCTTCCGAAAGACAAGTTTAAATATCCGCTGCGCATGAACGTCGATCAGCGCGGTAGTTTTACCGAATTGCTGCATACCGCCGATTGTGGTCAGGTCAGCATTAACATCAGTAAACCGGGCGTTACGAAGGGGCAGCATTGGCATAACAGCAAATGGGAATTGTTTATAGTGGTGCATGGTCACGGATTGATTCAGGAGAGAAACATCAACAGCGGGGAAAGGGTCGAATTTGAAGTCAGCGGGGACCGGATGGAAGCGGTGCATATGATCCCAGGATGGACGCATAACATCATCAACCTTTCAGATACCGAGGATTTGGTGACGGTAATGACTTGCAACGAAGTATTTGATCCCAGCCGTCCGGATACTTACTATGAAGAAGTATAACTGCTTAAGCCGATCGATGGAAATGAGGAAATTCGTCGTTTCCGGAACAATGCACGCAAATAGAATGGACTGTATATGGGGAAAATATGATCAAGATGAATAGTACAGAAGAGACCGTTCTTACACTGGTAGCAAATGTACTTTTTGGAGCAAATCGTGACATTCCGAAAGGAGTGGATTGGCACGATGTTTATCAGGAATGCTGTCATCAGGCGATACCAGCGATTGGA
Organism: uncultured Clostridia bacterium; assembly: GCA_944388265.1. Taxonomy (GTDB): domain Bacteria; phylum Bacillota; class Clostridia; order Oscillospirales; family Ruminococcaceae; genus CALXIC01. The sequence continues at coordinate 2,671 of CALXIC010000241.1, forward strand.
TTAAAGGGAGCACAGGCGGCAAATATACCGGATGACTGTTTGAGGCAGTGGACAGAGACCGTTATGGTGTCTGCTTGTCAGAATTATCGAGTCACGGAGGAACATCTTCAATGGGATTGCTGGATGAAACAAGCCAAAATTCCATACGTTGTGCTAAAAGGCTGCGCCTGTGCCCGGTATTATCCCGCACCGATTGATCGTACAATGGGCGATGTAGATGTGCTTGTATCTAAAAAGGATCTGCAGCGTGCAGGAAAAATTTTGGAAATGAATGGATTTATTCCATGGGATCAAGACCATGCTTGTCATGTGGTGTATCAAAAACCGCCTACTCATTATGAAGTCCATTTTGAGCCGACCGGCATTCCGGATGGAACAACAGGGGATTTGATTCGATCGTATCTGCAGAACATCATGGAAGAAGCGATACAGGTTCCGTATGAGAGCGGAACCATTTGCTGTCCGTCTGATTTTCATCATGGGCTAATTTTGCTGCTGCATACCTGCCACCATTTGTTGGAAGAGGGAATTGGTCTGCGTCATCTTTGTGATTGGGCAGTGTTCGCCGCATCCTTTACCGATCAGGAGTTTTGTGAGATTTTTGAAGAGCCGCTTCATGCAGTTGGCCTGTGGAAGTTTGCGCAGGTGTTGACGCAGATTTCTCGGCGTTGGCTTGGCTGCCCGTATCGTGAATGGGCGGGTACGATCAACGAAGAATTAGCCGACGCAATGATGCGGGATATTCTGGACAGCGGTAATTTTGGACGCAAGTCGGAAGAACGTGCTTATGAAGCCTACTATTTTTCCCATCAAAAAGCAGATGTGTGGCATGCATTTTTTCTTGGCAGGCTGTTGTGTTCACTCAATGGATTGGTAAGGTCGCATTGGCCGTTTGCAGAAAAATGCTGGCTTCTTTATCCGCTTGGCTGGGTGTATTTTTCGCTGAGTTATGCGGTGAAAATTTTAAAAGGTCAGCGCGCTTTTTTAAGACCCCGTCAAGTGATCGGGAATGCAGTGAAACGACGGGACATTTATGAAGCATGCGGACTGTTGAATCTTTACAAACACTGAAGATAAAATATTTTGACATCATTTAAACTGCGCAGATAGGAATAACCGCTTGGTTTTTTATTGAAATTTCTTATAGAGATTTCAAATTGGACCAGGAGAATACCGCAGTGTTTTTTCGGAAGCAATCGCTGCTGTTTAGGGGGGCCTGTCGGGTTGATCGAAGAAAGGGATAAAATCTGAAATGAATGTGAAATCCCTTTCTTCGGTTGATTTATCCAGAAAAGTATGCTATCCTAGTATTACTTGTGAATACGGGAGTTGATCTGTTTGGGAAAAGAGAAAAAGCAAAACCTGATGCAGGGCGCAGCCATTTTGTTGTTTTCCATGATCATTGTTAAGATCGTCGGGGCAATTTTCAAGCTGCCGCTCGGCAACATCCTGATGGAAAGCGGGATGGCCTACTTCAATGCTGCTTACAACCTGTTCACGGCAATTTATGCGCTTACGGTTACCGGTTTGACAACGGCGGTTGCCCGCATGGTGGCGACATTTGCGGCGCAGCATCGTTATCGGGACTGCAAGCATGTCCTTCATGTGTCGAGACGAATTTTTATCCTCTGCGGGATCATCGGGATGCTTGTCATGTTCATCGGCGCGCGCTGGTTTGCGAATGCGTCGGAACTTCCGAAAGCGACGCTGGCGATTATGTTTATGTCGCCGGCGATCTTTTTCAGCTGCATGATGGCGACTTATCGCGGGTACTATGAAGGCTTGCGCAATATGATTCCGTCTGCGGTATCCGAAGTGGTCGAAGTTCTCGCCAAACTGATGATGGGGTTGCTTTTTACCTATTTGGTATTGATGTTTGGTCAAAACTCTTACCAGGCAACCGGAACGGTTTTCGGACAATCGGTTGCAGTGGGGGCGAGTGCTCAGGAAACTGCGGAAAACGTGATGAACGAGCTGCTGCCGTTTGCAGCTGCGGGGGCGATGGTTGGCGTCAGCTTCAGTACCTTTGCCGGATTTTTGTATATGTTTTTGCGGTACAAAATGAGCGGAAGCGGATTTACGAAAGAAGAATACGAAGCGTCTCCGGAGCCGTCTTCTACCCGTGAAATTACGATGACACTGATCCGTACAGCGATTCCGATTACCATCAGTGCAGTGGTCACAAACCTGGTCAGCTTGATCGACTTGTTTACCTGTATGAATCGCCTAAATGAAGCAATTGCGAAAAATCCTGAATATTTTCAGCGCGTTTACGGAAAATATTTGTCATCCGGGGAAGATATGGCAACCTATATTTATGGCGGCTATACCATGGAAAATCCGATTTACAACCTGGTTCCCGCATTTACGGCGTTGTTTGGCAAGAGCGCATTGCCAAACGTCACGGAAGCGTGGGTGAACCGTAATCGGCGGATGCTGAAAACCAATATCGAGTCGGTCGTCCGTATGACGTCGCTGATTTCCTTCCCGTGTGGGATTGGCTTTATTGTGATGGGGCCGCAGATTGCACAGCTGATTTATCCTTCGGTGCAGGGCGCCGCGCTTTCGGTCGGTGTTCCGCTGCAATATATCGGCTTTGCGGCCATTTTTGTGGGCATGGTTTCGCCCATGTACGCGATTTTGCAGTCCACCGGCCGGTTTGATCTTCCGGTAAAATTCACGCTCATCGGCGCGGTCGTCAAAATCGTAACCAACTATTTTCTGGTTGCCATTCCGCAGATCAATATCGGCGGTGCATCGATTGGGTCGACGCTCTGCAATGCGTTGATTTTGATTCTGTGTATGGAATATACCAAGCGCATTACCGGCATCCGTTTCCGCTTTTTGGGCATTTGCATGCGGAATATGGCGGCGGCTTTGCTATGCGGAGCGGTGGCATTTGGATTGTCCCGTGTTTTGACCAGCAATCTGGGATCGATTGTCTCCATCGCGTGCGCCGGTGTTGCATATGTGATCGGGCTTTTGATCTTCCGTGCCATCAACGAAGATGATGTGCTCATGCTGCCCAAAGGCAAAAAACTGGCGGCAACCCTCAATCGTTATCATCTTTTGAGCCGTTCCGGAAAGGAGTAAGCAATGGATTTTGTGACCAAAGATTTCTATTCCATGGCGGATTTGCTGGAGATTGTAGAAATTCTCCGCAGCGAGAACGGCTGCCCGTGGGACCGGAAACAGACGCATCGCAGTGTCAGCAAAAATATGATCGAAGAGGCGTATGAAGTGGTGGATGCCATCCTGCGCAAAGATGTTCCGGCGCTTCAGGAAGAACTGGGCGACGTACTGCTGCAAGTGGTGTTTCATGCGCAGATGGAAACGGAAAAAGGCTCGTTTACCTTTGAAGAGGTTGTGGACGGTGTCGCCAAAAAGCTGGTATTCCGCCATCCGCACGTGTTTGGCGATCAAACGGCATCCGACGGCGAAGCGGCGCTTGCCACCTGGGAAGAACAGAAGAAGGTTGAAAAGCATCAAAAAACCGATACCGAAACCCTTCAAAGCGTGCCGAAGATTTTTCCGTCGCTGATGCGCGCGGATAAGGTGTTGCACCGTGCCAAGAAGGCTGGGATTGCCGCGCAGACTGAGGAAGAAGCGTATGCGCCTTTGGAGGATGCAACGGCGAAATTTTATGAAACGATGTTGTCCGGCGATCGCGAGAAAATGGCGGATGTTTTGAGCGATGTTTTGTTCTCTGCGGCAAAAATTTCGCAATATTATGGATTTGATTCCGAAAAACTCTTGACAAATGCGACAGAAAAGTTTATAAATAGATTTGATATGACTGAAAGGCTTGTAACGGCGGATGATAAGGCGCTTCGCGAGTTGGAACCCGAAGAGCGCAACGCTTACTGGGAACGTGCTGGAGAAGCACAGGCGTCGCATCATGATCGCTGAAATTGAAGGAGGATTTATTACAATGACAAAAGCAGAACTGATTGCTGCAGTAGCAGCGAAAACGGATTTTTCCAAAAAGGATGTTGACGTGTTGGTGAACAGTGTTCTCGATACGATTGGAGAAGAACTGGCTGCTGGTGGTAAAGTTCAGTTGGTGGGCTTTGGTACGTTTGAAGTTCGTGAACGTGCAGCAAGAGAAGGCAAAAACCCGGCAACTGGTGAAGTGATTCAGATTGCTGCTTCGAAAGCGCCTGCATTCAAAGCAGGGAAAGCGCTGAAAGATCTGCTGAAATAATCAGAAGAATGAGAGAGCAGGGAATCTTCCCTGCTCTGTTTTTTATCCGATGAAACGAATGGGGGAACATTTATGCGGTTGGATAAATATTTGAAAATCACCCGGCTCATCAAGCGCCGGACGATCGCCAATGAAGCTTGTGACGCAGGCAAAATTTCGGTCAACGGAACGGTAGCCAAAGCGTCTTATAACGTCAAGGAAGGCGATGTACTGGAAATTACGATGGGCGCCAAAACCCTTCGTGCGAAGGTGCTGAGCGTTCCGGAATATACGAAGAAAGAAGACGCCTCCAGTCATTACGAAATCTTAGAATAATGCATGGACAGTCGGCATAGGATGTGAGGGAAGAATAAACCGCACAGGAGGAAACGCTATGCCGGAAGAACAATTGATGAAACAGGCCTCCCATCAGGTGCTGATGGAAAATCGAACCAAACTCACGATGACCGGAATTCAGGAAGTGCTCAGCTTTGACGAATCGGAAACGGTTTTGCGCACAGCGCTCGGGGATTTGACGCTGCGGGGAACAGGGTTTCACATTCTGCGCACCGATTCTGCTACCGGAGAACTCACCATGGAGGGAGAAGTCGCAGATTTGATGTATTCGGCGGTTCGCAAGACCAAAGAACCCGGTACATTGATGCGGCTGTTTCGTTTATGACAGAACTATCGTGGACGGCTGTGTGGCATGCGTTGGTGTTTGGTGCTATTTGTGCTGCCTGCTATGATCCCGTGTCTTCGGCGCGCCGGGTCTTTTCTTTGCCGGTCTGGGCGGTTTCGGTGCTCGATCTTTGTTATTTCTTTTTGCTGGCGAGTGCCTCGTACTGCTTTTTCTTGTTGGAGTCCTTTGGAGAGGTCCGGATTGTGCTGGTGTTCTGCGGAGCGGTTGGCGCTTTGGTGTGGTATCAAACGTTTGGCAGACTGCTTCGCTTGCTGTGCCGGATGGTATTTTCCATCGTTCGCGCCTTGTTTTCTCCGGTTGTTTGGATCTTTTCAAAACTCCTGCATCCCTTGCGGAAAATTGCAAAGATCCCCTGGAAAGCGCGAAAAAAATTGCAAAGAAATGTCGAAAATTTACTTGCCAAACACCGCACCGGTAGTGTATAATATTTTTATTATGTAGGAGAAAATCCGCGAATGGGAAGGAAGATTATGGCGGAAAAGAAACGAAAAAGAAGCCGTATAATGTTGATTGCGCTGGCGGCGTTCACCGTGTATGTGTTGGTGTCTTTGTATTTTATCAACGTCGATATCCGGGAACGGCGTCAGGACACTGCTTATTTGCAGGAGCAGATCACTGAGCAGCAAATTCAGAATGAAGAACTGCAGGAGATTGTGGATAAAGGCGAAGTGGACGAAAATTACATTATAAGGCAGGCGCGCGAAAAACTCAATTTCGCTTTTCCGGATGAACGGGTTTTCCAGGATATCGTCGGGAACTGACCGAGCGATATTTGGCAGATGTGATACGAATGAGGCAGGAGGACGCAGAGAACAGTATGCAGCTTGAGGCAGGGAAAATTTTAGAAGGCAAGGTCACGGGAATCACAAAATTTGGCGCATTTGTGGAATTGGAGCCGGGAAAAGTTGGGATGGTTCACATTTCCGAAATTTCAACCACTTACGTCAACGACATCAACGATGTGTTAACCATTGGTCAGATGGTGAAGGTGAAGGTTTTAAACGTCGGGGAAGACGGCAAGATCAGCCTTTCGATTAAAAAGGTACAGCCGCCGCGCAGAGAGGGCGGCAATCCGAATTTCCGTCGGGACAATGGTCAAAACCGGACGGGCGGCAAGCCTCATTTTAACGGGTCCAATGCCTCAGGAAAAGATGGAAACAGCGGGAATCGTTCGTTTTCTCATCGTTCCGGCAGCAATCGTTCTTCCAACAGCTATTCCGGCGGAGCACCGCAGAATTATTATCCGCCGCAGCCGAAAGGCCCTGCTTCGTTTGAAGATATGCTCAGCAAATTTATGGCGAGCTCGGATGAAAAGATTTCCGGTCTGAAAAAAGAACATGCGGTCAGTCGTAAATCCGGTCAGAAACGCCGCTAAACAGCGCTGACGAAACGCCATGGAGAAACGGTTTCGTTGTCATTGATAAGGTAAAAAAGCTTTCAGCTTGCAGGTACAGGCTGAAAGCTTTTTGTATGCAAAAAATCCGCCCGACAGATTTCTGCCGGGCGGATCCTTGATTCCTGATGATAAAAGACGGTAGATAGTTGCTGGAAAGCGGTTTGCTTACAAAATTAGCATCGCGTCTCCGAAACTGAAGAAGCGGTATTGCTCTTCGACTGCGTGACGATAAGCTTCCATCACACGGTCGTAACCGGCAAAGGCGCTTACCAGCATGATGAGCGTACTTTCCGGAAGGTGGAAATTGGTAATCAGTCCATCCAGGACTTTGAATTCGTATCCCGGATAGATGAAAATATCGGTAAATCCTTCACAGGCTTTGATCTCATGATGGAAGGTCGCCACACTTTCCAGTGTGCGGCAGGAGGTGGTGCCAACGGCGATGACGCGATGACCGGCGGCCTTGGTTTCCAAAATCTTCTGAGCCGTTTCTTCGGAGAGGAAATAATGTTCCGAATGCATGTGATGATCGGTGATTTCTTCTGCCTTGACGGGCCGGAAGGTTCCAAGCCCTACGTGCAGCGTCACCTCAGCAAACTGAACGCCTTTGGCTTTTAAGCGATCCATCAGTTCGGTGGTGAAGTGGAGTCCGGCGGTTGGCGCCGCAGCGGAGCCCAGCTCTTTCGAATACACCGTTTGGTAACGCTCTTTGTCTTCCAGTTTTGCTTTGATGTAGGGCGGCAGCGGCATCTGACCGATTTGATCCAGCACCTGATAAAAGCTACCTTCACAGGAAAAACGGATCAGACGGTTGCCGTCGTCTTTGACTTCGATGATTTCGCCCAAAAGCAGACCGTCCCCAAAGACAAACCGGCTGCCAACTTTGGCGCGCTTGCCCGGTTTGACCAGCGTTTCCCATACCATATTCTCTTTTTGTTCCAGGAGCAAAAGTTCCATCGATGCGCCGGTATCTTCTTTGACGCCGTAGAGTCTTGCGGGCAGGACGCGGGAGTTGTTGACGACCAGCAGATCGCCCGGTTCCAGCAGGTGCTCGATGTCGTAAAAGTGAAGGTCTTGGGTGGTATTTTCACTGCGGTTGAGGTACAACAGTCTCGAGTGGTCGCGCGGTTCAATCGGGGTCTGAGCGATCAGCGATTCCGGCAGATCAAAATAAAAATCATGTGTTTTCATGGGAAAATCCTTTCTGTAATTAGGAAACATCGCGGCGCCGTTCGCATAAACTAACATTAGAAGCGGCAGTCAAAACCTCGAAAAACCACACAAATTCTCGCAATCGTTGCGGAAAGTGCGCCATTTTTTGCAAATGATGCCACAACTTTGCAAAAAGAATTGACAGAATGCGCGGACGGTGATAGAATAAACCCAGATTAAGGATCCGGATAGAGGTGCAAAACTTATCAGTAGAGCCTTCCGGCCGCAGCGGCTGTGATGGAAGAGCAGGAAAGGAAGTTTTGCCGAAGGAGGGCTGCGTGCTGCCGCAATCGTCCTGAGTTTATGTGCGAATAGCCATAAGCTTGTCATCTTGCACTGTAAGATGGAGCGCTACGCCGCATTCTGCTTCATATCTTAGTTGATTGAGCAAAAGCGCTTACTATCATTATAGTATAAGATGAACCGGTTTTCAACCGGTTTTTTTCATATCAGCCGGTCATGGTAAGCGGCTTTGCGGCCGAACTCGTTGGGAGGAATGGAAAAATGAAACAGTGGAATGTGGGAATCATCGGTGCGACCGGGATGGTCGGTCAGCGTTTTGCAACGCTTTTGGAAAACCATCCGTGGTTTCGTGTAACGGCTTTGGCAGCTTCTGGCAGAAGCGCTGGGAAAACGTATGAAGAAGCAGCTGGTTCCCGTTGGATGATGGAACGCCCCATGCCGGAGTCGATGAAAGATCTGGTGCTTTACGATGCCACGAAAGATATCGAAACGATTGCGTCGCAGGTCGACTTTGTCTTCTGCGCCGTCAACATGAAAAAAGATGAAATCCGCGCGTTGGAAGAAGCGTATGCCAAAGCAGAATGCCCGGTGGTTTCCAACAACTCGGCGCATCGCCATACCCCGGATGTTCCGATGGTGGTTCCGGAAATCAATGCCGATCACATCGACATCATCCCGGCACAGCGCAAACGCCTGGGCACGGAAAAAGGCTTTATCGCCGTCAAATCCAACTGCTCGCTGCAAAGCTATGTACCGGCGCTCAGCCCGCTTCGCGAATTTGGCTTGACCAAGGTGCTTGCTTGCACCTATCAGGCAATTTCCGGTGCCGGCAAGAATTTTGAAACCTGGCCGGAAATGGTGGATAACCTCATTCCGTATATCGGCGGGGAAGAAGAAAAATCGGAAAAAGAGCCGCTGAAACTGTGGGGACACATCGAAGGCGACCGCATTGTGGATACCACCACGCCGTCGATCACGACGCAGTGCCTGCGTGTACCGGTCACGGATGGCCATACGGCTGCGGTATTTATGTCGTTCGAAGAGGGCAAAAAGCCTTCGATCGAAACGATCAAAGAAATTTGGGCAAACTATGCTGGGGAAGCGCAGCGTCTGGAATTGCCGAGCGCGCCGAAACAGTTCTTGCATTACTTTGAAGAACCGGATCGTCCGCAGATCAAAACGGAACGCAATCTGGAAAACGGCATGGCGGTTTCGATCGGCCGTCTGCGCGAAGATACGCAGTACGATTATAAATTTGTCTGCATGTCGCATAATACGCTGCGCGGTGCAGCCGGTGGCGCAGTGCTGCTGGCCGAACTGTTAGCGGCGAAAGGTTATATGGGTTAAGGATCAAGGAGGATTTTTGGAATGAAACAGCGCATTTTCTCGGGTGCTGGTGTTGCGATTATTACCCCGATGAAGGAAGACGGCTCGGTCAACTACGATAAATTGGCAGAAATTTTGGAACAGCAGATTGCCGGTCATACCGACGCGATCATTATTTGTGGGACGACGGGGGAATCCGCGACGCTCACCGATGCGGAACATCTGGAAGTGATCCGTTTCACAGTCGA